>CAKZSH010000109.1 GCA_937918905.1 uncultured Saprospiraceae bacterium | reverse complement strand
CGCTAATAGAACAAGGATTTGAGAATTAAGAAGTTTGTCGAATAATTTTGAATCAACAGTTTTCGACAAACTTCTTAATTCTCAAATCCTTGTTCTATTAGCGCAGCGTTCGATATTCAAAAAACGCATTCAACTTTAATTCTTAACCAACTTCCTAACCACTTTCCCTCTTTCCGTTTCTATTTCCAAAATAAACAACTTCCCATTTTCAGGTAATTTTATTTGAGAAAAATCAGAAGTAATATTTCCCACCATTTTTCCCATCCAATCATAAATATTTATACTAAAAATTTCAACTGTTTCAGGTTTTGAAATGAAGACAAAACCATTCTCCGTAGGGTTTGGAAAAACTTTTAACCAAGTTGCATGAATCGTTTCATCGACACCAACACTTTGAACAAAAATACTATCTAAATTTTGCGAAGCGATCAAAACAGGGGAGAGGTCAGCATTTTCATACATCGTTCTAAAAGTATCAATTTCAGGAGTGCTTTCTGCCAGCATTGGATTCAACCATTTTGGAGGTAGTGCTTGATAAAAAACTTTAGCAGAAACATTTATCAAACCCGTGTAGCCATTCAATGGAAAATGATAATGAATGATGTCTGCCCCATTTCCTTCGATGCCTACTTCATCAAAATTAAAATCCAAATCAGTAAGTGCTGCACCATAAATCTTGGTCGTATCGTAAGCAGAATGACTGGTTGAAAATCCAAGAGGAGGCAATCGATTATCTTTTAATGCTTGGTGCGATCTTTCCAAAACAGTAGTAAAATCTCCATTGACATCGCCAAGGACGAGTTCATAAATTTGTACCTGATCCTCAGATTTGATGACATTAAAATGCGGTTCCGTATCAGCAGTTTGACCCATGACTTCATAGTCAGGTTGCAGGACTCCACTTTGAAATAAAGTATCTCCAATTTCATCTTGAACAATAAATTCAACAAAAACTCTTCTCGAAGGATAACCAGAAGGAAATTTATGTCCCGCTTTATTGATTAATTGCAAATTAAAATAAGCCGTATCATTATCTAAATTGGCCATTTCTAAATTAGTGGCAACTGAATTTTGTTGCAACATCGCCAAAGTCTTTTGGATCGTTTCATCAAAATGTTCATCTGCGGCATCAATATTTAAGGCCTCTTTATTTTCCTTCATCAACTGGAGCATAGTTGTATTCGCACCTACCAAATCATGTAAACCATAAGGTGCTCTAGGTTGAAGAAAAATATAATTTGAAGAGATTACAATCGCATCTTCCAGCCTCGGCATATGACAACCTTGGCAAGTTTCAGGATCGCTACCATCATCATCGTAAGCAGAGTTAAGCCACTCATGATAGGTCGCTTGTTCCACAAATTGTTCACCAGTAAGTTGTCCATTCAAATCTACAGAATTGGTCAACAAAGTATGACACGATGCACAAATTCCAGCATCATTAATATGCTCACCCAACTCAGGTTTAAATCCTACAAAATCAGTCATAGGTGGTGCAAATGGTTCTTCGTAAGGGCCATAAATTACACGAGAAGTATCGTAAGTTGCTTCACCTGAAAATTGTGTTTCCAAGTTTTCTGCACTTTTCATATGACATGCTCCGCAGGATACACCATCCATTGCAGTCGTATCGCCTATCATTTCGTCAATCGTATAATGTTGCGCACCTCGAAGGATGGCGGTAAAATGTCCTTGTGGCGCATGGCAAGAAGTACACTTGGTTTGTAACTCCAAACTATGACTTGGATTCACTAAAATTTCATGACTTACTTTGGCTCTCCAAAATGGATCTTTGGCGGAAAGCGCCATCATGGTCGTTTTCCAATCATCATGAACATTGACATCCTCACCGCTAGAAGTTACACTACCATTACCTTGAGGGTCAAATCCATGGCAACCATTACAATTATTTGCCGTAGGAAATATAAGATTGGAATCGACAGGAGGAGATAAAACTGCATGGTTCAGAAAAAAATTAAGCTCCTCTTCAGAATGAAAAGCTTTTTCATTTTCTCGAACAGGAATCATCGAAAACAATAGGATTCCTGCAGCAATTGCTACTATAATACTGTATTTAGTGTAGGTTTTAGTCATTATTTGTTCTTGATTTTGAGCATCTAAATTCCAATTTTTTTATCAAATAAAAAACTCTATCCATAAAGAATGGCGACTACTATACAAATTGTCTGGAAGAAGTGGTAAATATTTGAGCACCACTCATATTTATTTATTATTTTTGTATTCAATTCCAACTTTAAAAATCCTAAATTTTAACGCAATATTTAATTTTCAAAATGATTTGGCGTAAAAAACATATGAGTCTCAATGAGTTATATCAAAAACTTGAACAAGATGTTCAGGATGATGTGGCTATGTTTTTAGAGTTTGGAGAGGAATATTTTACTTTGGAAGAGTTGGAATTGATGTACACTCGGTGGGAAATAGATTTTAAGAGAACCGATAAATGGAGAGGCCGATATATTATAATGTGTACAAGTTCTCTTTTTCTGATTCCTTTAGCCTGTTTGATGGTGGTTATGGGCTATGTATCTTACCTTCCTATTTTTATCATTTGTTTTCCACTAATGTTTCTTATAGGAGCAATTGGATTTTTAGTTTTATACCTCAAACATGGAAGACTCGCCTACCAAGAAGGCATAGGACGAAGATTAAAATATGCCATTCGAAATAAACGAATAAAACAAGGATTGTCAAAAGATAGTTCTTTATAAAAAAAGCAGAATTCTCAACATGAAAATTCTGCTTTTTTATTTTAGGGACTAGGAAATAAATAATCTACCCACCTGACGGCTTCTTTTTCTCTTTGACTTCATGAAAAAATGAAGCCGTACCCGCAGGGTATGCCTCAATTTTTCCATTTCCTCAAAGAAAAAAACAACCTCGTCATCTGGGTAGATTATTTAATTCCTAGTCCCTTAGGATAAAAAGAAAATTTCAGTTAAAACTATTCTGTAGGATCAACTTCTAAAGTAAATTCTCTTGAGATTGGATTTTGAGGAGCCTTCACAAGATTTCCATCTTTATCCATGAGAGAAAGCGTGATTTTATTTTTCCCCATAGGAAGCCCTTCGATATAATATGGTTGCCACGTATCCAACATATGAATTTCTCCATTGATATTTGCTTTAACTTGATTACCTCCTTTCAAATCGGTATTGACCAAGTAAAAATCTAGCATCACCTTATCTGTATCAGCTTTGCCTTTGTACACTCCTTTTGGGCGACTGTACCAAATCATTGGATTGGTAATTGGAGTCTCTTTAGTGATGCTTCCATTCTCTACCGAGAACTCAATTGCAGTATGAGCATCAGCTGTTTTGATACTTTCATGGTAAGAACGAGATAAAAATGCAAGCATCTTGTGTTCTCCATCATCAATTTTTACATCATCAAAAGAAGCAACATAGCGGGCAGCGTATGGTTTGTCATTCACCAAAACATGGAGGTGTTGTCCTTTAGCAGAGTTAGCACAGCTTTTTTGTTCCGCATCAGGAGTTTGAGCTCCTAATTTGTATTCACCATCTGCTATGGCAAAATCCATTTTTCCATCTCTGTAAGTCACCCCTTCAATCTTGGCATCGGGATAGGCTTGTGAACTAGTGAAAGGAGTTAACTTGTATTTGTTAGCTGGGGTAGTAGTTTCTTTAGTCGAATCAGTTTTGTCAGTAGTTTTGGAACCATCTTGACAGGCTGAAAAAATAAATAAGAAACTAGCAAGGAAAATGATTAATCGCATAGTGAGATTTTTGTTAAAGTTGATAAATAAAAAAAGACTTAATAATTGAAGTCTTTGGTTTAAAATGAATTTCTGTAGTCTTATTGAGGTGTTATTAAGTTATTGGTTATTGAGTTATTTCGACTATTGTAAGAAAGCGTGTGGTGGTGTTTATTTAACGGTGTCTATTAATTTTCTTCTTAGCCGTCGGATGTAAATCCGACTCTCTCGGTCGAATAATATTAATTTTAAAACATTGATAATCAATCGTTTAGATCATACGTTTTTTGATGAGAGAATCGGATTTACATCCGACAGTTAAGGATGACAAGTTCAAATACACTCCCAGCAAGTTCATTCGAAATAACTTAATAACTCAATAACCAATAATTATTTTAACAAACAACAGAAATTCATTGGAAACCAAGTCTTAATTCGTAAGAAATGTTGATAAAGAGCAATGGCTCGAATAAACATTCAAATATATAAAACCTTAAATAAAATTTTTGTTCAAAAAAAAAATATAATATTTTGGGTAAATGGTTTCATTTTTGCAAAAGTTAATATACTTTTGCATCGCTTTTAAAATAACGAATGAGTTATTGGCAAAAAATAAGTACGGAAGAGTGGCAGAGCTGGTTTAATGCACCGGTCTTGAAAACCGACGTACCTTAACGGGTACCGGGGGTTCGAATCCCTCCTCTTCCGCAGATAAGCCTCGCAGACGAAATACGTTTGCGGGGCTTTTATCGTTTATGGAGGTGATGGGAAAAATTTTTAGATTTGTAGGTGGTTTGGAAAAATCCTCTTAATTTTTTCTAAATACAGCTTTGAGAACTTCGTGGAGCGTGCATAGAGAAAAGCTAAAGTTGTTAAAGCCAATGATTTTAACAACTCTCACTTTCCCTATTTTGACTTTTCACGAAGTTCTCAAAGTTAATTTTGTAGAATCAAACAAAGAACCATGCTCATAAACCAATCTCATCATTAATAAAAAAATAAAAGAATGAAAATTTATATTCAAATCATCATTTGTAGTTGCCTATTTATTTTGGGATGTGGAGATGAAGGAGCTACTGATGCAATACAACAGACTGCCTTAAAATCAACTCCAAAAGAAAAAAAGATTGAGTCTGAATATATATCAGATTCCACTTTTATAAAAGCTTATGATTTTGAAACACCTTCAGAGACTTTTTCATTGTCAATAGGACTTTTGGAAATTTCTGGTTTAAGTTATTACCCACCTAAAAACCAACTTTTGGCCGTCAATGATGAACGTGGATGGTTATTTTTTTTAAATCCTAAAACAGGAGAAGTTGAGGATAAAATCACCTTCGGAAATAATGGGGATTACGAAGCTGTGGAATGGACTGGAAGTGAAGTGAGTATGATAAAAAGTAATGGTGATATTTATTTTTTTGATATTGGAAAAAAAGAATTGGACGAAGTGCAAAAAACAAAACTCAGTTCTTCGAATGATATTGAAGGGATGACCTATCGAAGTGGAAAGAATGAGTTACTGATTGCTTGCAAAGGAAATCCTAACCTTGGTGATTCTGATAAATATAAAAAGACTCGAAACATATACCGCTATGATTTGGATAAATTGAAAATCAAAAAGAAACCTTTTTTATCAGTTGAAGATGATGTCTTAAAAAATTTTGTAGAGCAGATGTCTGAAGGAAAAGATTGGTCAAAAAAACAAAAGAAAAAATTAATTAATAGAGCTAAAGATTTTGCTCCTTCGGGTATTTCTATTCACCCAATCACAAAAGATTATTATCTCATTTCTTCTCAAGGAAAAACACTTTTGGTTTTTGATACTGATAAAAACTTAAAATCAATTACTTTCTTGAATGCAAAAATTCATCGACAACCAGAAGGAATTTGTTTTGCACCTAATGGCGATTTATTTATCAGTAATGAAGGGAAAGGGCTTGGAGCGAAGTTGATGCGATTTGATTATCTGAATTAAGACGAATGACGAACGCTTCGCTTGACGAACCCCGAATTACGGTTCAAAAAAATAAGACCCAGTAGGCCTATTTCGTCAAGCGAAGCGTTCGTCATTCGTCTTAATTTTCCTTTTCCAAATGGTCAATAAACATAATCCCATTTAAGTGATCGATTTCATGTTGAAAAACAACTGCCGTAAAATCCTCTACCATTTCAGTTACATGTGTTCCATCCATTTTATCATAATCAATCAAAATAGCGTAAGATCTATTTTGAGTAGTAGCTCTTTTATTAGGAATTGAAAGACAACCCTCAGGACAAGGTTGTTTCTTTTTAGAGTATTGAATAATTTTAGGATTAAGGTACACTTCAAATGGAAATTTAGGTTTATCAAATCGTTGAACCCAAATGATGTTTTTTAAAATCCCAACCTGAGGCGCAGCAATTCCTACACCTAATGACATACTATCCGTAACTGTGCTATAAAGTCTTTTTACAAAATGTTGCAATAATTCATCATTAGGATTTGGAATCACATCAAGCGATTTTTTTCTCAACAAAACAGAATCAGAAGGATTGGTCAATAAAAATAATCGCATTGCTTTAGAAGTATCGGCAGCGAGGATCATCTGTTGTTGTTGCGATGAAAATGAGGTCTTAGTAGTTTTAGACCCACGACTCGAAGAACAAGAAAAAAATAAAAATGCAACAAAAATAAATAAATAGAATCTCATGGTTTTGATTTTAAATTTTTCCAAAAATACATAAGTTCTTGAATATTACCCACCTACGAGTCAGGGGCTCCAAAGAACTCTGATACTTATCAACAACCCTTTTATTTATCGATTACCCGACTTATTCTATCCAAGTATTTATGAATTACTACTAAAATTCCGCATTTTTGCAACGCTTGGATATTTGACTTTAGAATTTTTCAACAAACTTATAAATAATATAAAATGCTTAAACTCTTAAAACTCTCCATTTTATCTTGTTGCTTATTTGGACTTTTTAGTTGTTCATCAGATTCTGATAAAAATGTTAATGTAAGTATTAATGTAGCAGATCAAGCTCCATCAGCAGCAGAAGGATTTGATTTAGAACAATTTCACAGACTATTAATCGAAGAAGGTGAAAGTGAAGAACAATGGGATGCACAATTTCTTTCTGACTTAGTAAACAGGGAAGACATTAATAATCTTGACTTGAACCAAAACGGAATAGTAGATACGATTTTGGTTGAACCATTTGATGGTGGAGACAGTAAAGGTTTTCAATTATACACTAAAGTAATTAATCGGCAAGGAACAGATAATGATGAAGAGCAGACCATTGCAACCGTTACCGTAACGAAAGAAGGCGAAACAGGAAGCCTTACTGTAAGTGGCAATGAGCAGGTTTACGGAAATCACCATCATTATCACAGTAGCGGTCTAAGTAATTTCTTTTTGATGTATTGGTTGATGTCACCTCGAATGATGTATGGTGCAGGTTACTATGGTGGTTATAATTCTCAATATAGCCGACGTACTCCTTCTAGTACATCTGCTTACAATAGTAAAATAAACAATAGAAATGCAAATTATAAAGGCACCAAAGCACCTACTGCATCTCGACCTTCAACAGTAGCACAATCTGCGGCAAAACAAAAAACAGCGGCAAAAGGGATTAAATCAAAATTAAATAAACCCACAAGTTCTCAACGTTCTTTCCGTGCTCAATCTCAAGCGAAAAGTAAAGCTGCTTCTGGTTTTGGAAAAAAATCAACGGGTACTCGTACAAATTCTTCAAGTGGTCGATCAAGAAGTGGAGGAGGGAAGTAAGGATTAGTTTTGAATTTTGAATGATGAATTTTCAATTGGTATTCAATCGCATTCTACAATTTTTTGTCAAATTCAAAATTCAAAATTGTCATTCAAAATTAATAGTAATGAAAGCGAACAATAAAAATATTGGTCAGGCTACCCCTGAAAATTGGAAGCTAACAGAGGAGCAACGATTGAATTATCAAGCGTTGTATATTTTATTTTTGATTACTGAGGAGAAAGTTACATTTCCTAATTTTTTAACTGGAAATCTGAAATTTGCTCAAGAGTCAATTGATTTTTTAGAAAGTAAAAAATTGATTGTTCAAAAAGAAGAGGTGACAGAGGGTAAAAAAGTAATGGGTGTTTCCCTTACAAAATCAGATGTGAAATGGGTTTATGAAGCCTCTCCAGAAGCTCGAAATATTGTAGCACAACATCGAAAGAAGTTTCGAGAGTTTTTGACTTTTTATGACGTGTATGCACATGTTGATCCTGAGACAGGTGAATTTGCTTTTAGAAAAATTAAAAAGATTTTATTAAAAGAAGGAGGCAAAGCAGCTTGGGCGAAATATAAAAATCATGATCGTTGGATTGATTACCGAGTACCTGTTGCGGTGTACAAAGGTTTTGATCCAAGAGAATTTATTTTCTTTTCATTTATGGAAGAGGGAAGATTTATACCTACGGAAGAAGATCAGGAACATGAGTGGGCAAAGCATTTATTTATGGATAGTATTTGGGAGGAATTGGAAATGGTAGTCAATTCGGCTCCTCGTTGGGAAGATCAAGGTGATGAGGAAAATCCTGCGAATGAAATCATAGAAACGATTATTATCGAAGGAGCCAATGTCCTCAAAGAGCAACGTAAAAAGTTGCAAAAGTTTATCAAAAAACAAGATGAGATCATTGGACTGGAAGAGGAATTAGAATTAGTTAAAGGTGAGCAAGACTCAGATGATGACGATTATGATGACTACTATGATGATCCAGTTTATTATCATGGGACTTATTATTATACGCCATTGGCAGATCCCTTGTTTTGGGTGACTGCGGCTATCATTATATAATAATTTTGAATTTTGAATAACGAGTTTTGAATCAGTCGAAAAATTTGTATTTGTAAGATTTTAAATTCACCATTTTTCCACTCATTCAAAATTCAAAATTTATCATTCAAAATTTCATAGGAGGATGTTGATAAAAGATATTTCATATAAAAAATTACAACTAGCGGTATTGGAAGGGAAAGTGGATCTTTCTCATTTGAATATATTTAAAGAAGCTCATAACAATGTTCCTGCATTTTCAATAAATATCTATGCAGGCATAATAGGGACAAGTCATTTTGTTCAAATTCAAAAAATCGATGGAAGTATTTTTACAGAAATATTCGCTTGTGATGTTTTGGAAAAAAAAGAAATAAAACCGTTGTGTTTTTTACCCATTCAAGAAATCACTTCACCTCTAAATATTGACGCTTCCATTTCCTATCAATTTTCCTATCAACAAAAAAGCTATCAAAAATCTGTTGAAAAGATTTCAACTTGGGCAAAGAAAACGGAAAAAAATCAACCGCTTATTTTTTTAGAATATCATTTTAATATTGACCAAGAAGACAGTCCTTCTTCTAGAACTATTCTAGCAATCAACACCATTGATGATGGGATTCGAATTAATACGGTTCATGAATATCAAGAGGAAGATGCGATCATTTTAAGCGAAAGTAAAATTAATTTTAAATAGTTTTGTAACCACCAAATTTATAGGGTAGATTGTTGTATTCTTCTAATTATCAATGTTTTACAATCAGTTAAATGAGTTTGACCGTTACCATGATTAACACATCTTCGAGCTTTTTAAATCCTTATGAGAAATTCATCCAACAATAGTAGAATAGGTTTATTCCTGACTTCTTTTAGCCTGATTTGTAGCGGATTGTGCTGTATTGTAGATGAGTACATTTTAGCGCAATTGAGTTCCAATATTTTAGGAAATCCAGCGCAACAATGGCCGTTGGTAATTGGGTTGATGTTATTTGCTACAGGGGTAGGAGCGTGGTTAGCGCAATTTGTAAAAGAAGAAAATACCCTTCAAGCCTTTATTACGGTTGAGTTGATTTTGTCGTTTTTAGGAGGTTACTCTCCATTGATTATCATGGGTGCATATGCCTATGCCTTCCTTCATTTTAAATTAATTTTCTATTTTATTTCATTTGTAATTGGATTGTTGATTGGTTTTGAACAACCATTAATTGCTACTATCAATAAAAAATTTGTAGGTTTTCGAAGTAATATTTCGATGACCATAAGTTTGGATGTTTTGGGAGCAGCCATTGGAACTTTTATTTGGATAAAATTTTTGATAGGAAAAGTTGAAATATATCATGCTGCATTTATGGTGACGATATTGAATTTAAGTGTAGCATTATTTACCTATTTCTTTTTAGTTAACAATGCTCCTACGGAAAATCCAAAAAGTCGTCGATCTTTGATTTGGATAGGATTAGCAAGTTTACTTGGATTAGGAGGAATGTATTTTTCTGGAAATTTTGCAGACATTGCTGAACAACAATTATACACCGGACAAATCATTCATAAAGAATCCACACCCTATCAAAGAATCGTAATGACGAAACATGCAAAGACTGGAGATGTGATGATGTTCCTCAATGGAGGTTTACAATTTTGCAGTAAAGATGAGAACCGTTACCATGAAAATCTAGTGCATCCTGCCATGAAATATCGTTCGATTACCAATGCTGAAAATGCGCCACTTGATATTTTAGTCTTAGGAGGAGGAGATGGATTGGCAGTTCGAGAAATAAGAAAATATAAAAATATCAATAGTATTACCCTTGTGGATCTTGACCCTGCGGTTGTTGATTTAGCAACTAAAAATCCAATTTTAATGGCACTCAATGATTCTTCATTGATAGGTGATGATATAAAAATTTTAAATCCTCAACTTCCAAATCCATCAGAAACGGAAGTCGTAACTATGCCATTACTTGAAAAAGATAAAAACGGGAATGAATTGTTATACATTATTGATTCGGTCAGTATTTTACATGAAGATGCCTACAATTTTGTAGAGGATGTGGTGAGTTTAGGAAAAAAATATGATGTAGTATTTATAGATTTTCCTGACCCTAGAAATGAATCTTTGGGAAAATTGTATTCCAAATATTTCTTTAGCCGTGTGAATTTATTATTGAAACAAGGAGGCTTTGTAGCTATCCAAGCGAGCAGTCCTGTTCATGCTAATCATGCTTATTTATGCGTAGGGAAAACGATGACAGCAGCGGGTTTTGAGGTGTTGCCCTATCATGATAATATTCCAAGTTTTAATGAATGGGGTTGGTATTTAGCGACTCGACAGGAGGAACGACTGAACTTGCATCGTCTTGCTGAAAAATTATATCCACTCGATGAATTTGAGGTGGAGACTTCTTATTTGACTCCGAAGAAGTTTTTTTCGAATACGATTTTTGGAAAAGATATAATGGTGAATGCAGAAGAGATTGAAATCAGCACTTTGAGTAATCCGAAGGTGTATCATTATTATGTGCACTATGGATGGAAAATTCAGTAATCGGAATTTTCGATTAGATTTAAGAAAAAAGATATAAGATATAAGACTTTTACGCAATCGTAAAAATCTTACATCTTACATCTATCAAAATGATTTGATACCCTAGTGTTTGACCAAGTAAGAAATGACGTGATATTATTAAATATCGACTACGATTTTCGATCACACGATTTTCGATTACGTTATTCGAGCGGGCTGGGAGTGGCGAAAAATGAGGGTGCGGGAGCGGCACGGAGTAAAGCCTTTTTTCGCCGAGAATTTTGCCTACTTTTTTTCGGATGAAAAAGTAGGTCGCCGAAGGCAAATGCCACCAGAACTACGATCTTAAAATATAAGAAGGAATAAATTAAAAAGTCAATAAAATGATTTTTACGATTTAGGGAGTAGGAATTAAATAACCTACCCGTATGAAGAGATTATTTTTTAATATGAGGAAATGAAAAAATTAAGGCATACCCTTCGGTACGGCTTCATTTTTTCATAGCGAAGCGAAATCATATTGAAAAAGAAGCCTT
>CAKZSH010000108.1 GCA_937918905.1 uncultured Saprospiraceae bacterium | reverse complement strand
CGTCAAGCGCAGCGACCGTCCACCGTCAAGTGAGTGAAGCGAACATCCGTCAAGCGTAGCGACCGTATTCAAAAAAATTACTAAATTTGGGCACTTTTTGTAATAGTGGAGAAAATAGAAAAAAAGCCAATGCCAGATAGATCTATTCAGCCTCAAATTAAAGAGATTACTCATATTCAAATTCCCAGTTTTCAAGAGTATACTTTGGATAATGGAATCCCTGTTTATGAAGTGAATATGGGAACACAGGAGATTATCAAATTAGAGGTGATATTTAGAGCAGGGCGACCATTCGAACATCAAAAACTAGTAGCAAGAGCTACTGCTGCAATGTTACGTGAAGGTACTGTTAGAAGAAAAGCAGCAGAGATTCATGAGATGGTAGATTTTTATGGAGGGACATTGAGTGTGCCAGTCAACTTGGATACTTCCAATATTACGATGTATAGTTTGACTAAGCATTTTGAAAAGCTCTTGATTTTACTTTCAGAGATTTTGACGGAACCATCTTTTCCAAATGAGGAATTGGAAATTTATAAAAATAACAGTAAGCAACGAATGCAAGTTGACTTGACAAAAAATGATGTTGTTGCATATCGAACAGTTACTGAAAAGATTTTTGGGAAAGATCATCCGTATGGTTATAACAGTTCGCCTGAGATATATGATAAAATCAATCGAGAAGAATTGTTGCATCATTTTAATCGAAACTTCCACGCTGGAAATTGTATGTTAGTGATAAGTGGAAAAACGAATACGGAAACTATAAAATTACTCAACCAATATATTGGAAAGACTTTGGTCAAAAAAGAAGTTGTGAAGAGTAATGTTATAAAAAAAGTGATTACTCCTCAGCAACTTAAAATTTCTGCTCCAGATACCCTTCAGTCAGCTATTCGAATTGGGTGTAAATTATTCAATCGAAAACATAAAGATTACGTAAATTTTTATGTATTAAATACAATATTGGGAGGTTACTTTGGTTCTAGGTTGATGTCAAAGATAAGAGAAGAGAAAGGATATACTTATAATATTTTTTCGAGTATTGATCCCATGATGTTTGATGGATATTTTTATGTTGGTACGGATGTGAGCAATGAGTTTTTAGAACCTACCATTGAAAGTATTTATGAAGAGTTTGAATTGTTAAAAACAGTTCCAATAGGAAAGGAAGAATTGAGTATGGTGCGAAATTATTTGATGGGATTTTTCTTGACTAATTTAGATGGGGCATTCAATGTAGCAGAACTTATCAAAGTAGAGAAAACAGAAAACTTACCTAAGGACTATTTTTCAAATGTAATACATCAGGTGAAAAATATTACACCAGAAGAAATTATGGAACAGGCTCAAAAGTATTTGAATAGAGAAAATATGTGGCAGGTCGTAGTAGGAAGTGGTACTTAATTTTGAATGATGAATTTTTAATTGTGAATGTGCTGAAAGATAGTATTCACCAAGTTTCGACACCGTCATCTCAGCCATCGGGACAAAATTCATCATTCAAAATTGAAATCCTAAAATTGATTTTTTTTTTCTATCTTACAGCAAAATTTTGAGACTAAAAATTGAGAACGAAATTTTTCAAAAAACAGACACAAATTTAGAGAAATTCAAGAATGAAATTATTTAATTTTTTTAGCCAAGAACTTGCGATTGATTTGGGTACAGCGAATACGTTGATTATCCAAGATGGAAATATTGTAGTAGATGAACCTTCAATTGTGGCATTGAATAGATCGACAGGAGAAACTATTGCTGTAGGACGCAAGGCAATGCAGATGCATGAGAAAACGCATGATAATATAAAAACAATAAGACCATTAAAGGATGGTGTGATTGCTGATTTTCAGGCTGCTGAAAGTATGATCGAAGGAATGATCAATATGGCAGGTAGTCGAAGAAAATTTTTCACACACATGAAAATGGTAATTTGTATTCCTTCAGGAATTACTGAGGTAGAGAAACGTGCCGTTTTTGATTCAGCCGATCACGTAGATTCCAAAGAGACTTATTTGATTCATGAACCTATGGCTGCAGCCTTGGGAATTGGATTGGATGTGGAAGAGCCAATTGGAAATATGATTATTGATATAGGAGGAGGTACAACAGAGATTGCAGTCATCGCATTGTCAGGGATTGTTTGCGATCAATCTATTCGAATTGCAGGAGATGAGTTCACCTCTGACATTATGAACTACATGAAACGGCAACACAATATTCTTATTGGAGAACGTACTGCTGAGCAAATAAAAATTCATGTGGGTTCTGCATTGCATGAATTGGAAACACCACCTGAAGATTATGCGGTAAATGGTAGAGACTTGATGACAGGTATTCCAAAACAGATTTTTGTTGCCTATACTGAAATCGCTCATGCTTTGGATAAATCTATTGGAAAAATTGAAGACGCCATTTTAAAGGCATTGGAAAGTACACCACCAGAGTTGGCATCAGATATTTATAAAACTGGACTACACTTGACAGGCGGAGGAGCATTGTTACGTGGGTTGGACAAACGTATAGAACAAAAAACAAAATTACCAGTAAGAGTAGCGGAAGATCCATTAAGAGCAGTAGTGCGAGGAACTGGTATTGCTTTAAAAAATTCTGATCGATTCTCATTTTTGATCGATCGAAAAAGTGTTTAAATTTTCAACGGACGCTGCGCTTGACGGTCGTTTCACTTGACGGTGGACGGTCGCTTC
>CAKZSH010000107.1 GCA_937918905.1 uncultured Saprospiraceae bacterium | reverse complement strand
CGCACTTGCCTGCCGTAGGCAGGGAAAAATACTCTGCGACATCCAATACGTTATTCGACAAACTCTGTGTCTCAGCGTCTCAGCGTTCAATCATCAATATATTTTCGAAACTAGATTAATATCTTTTTTGCGTAACATCAGGTTATAAGAGTTGTTGAAAAAAAATCTAAAAACAATTTTTCAAAATACCCATAATTCACAATTCAATTTTTTATGTCAAAAAAATCAATTTTCATCATTGGGATATGTAGCGCATTTGTTTTTATAAATGCTTCATTATCAATGGATTGGGGTTTTTTCGGACATCGTAAAATCAATCGGATGGCGGTATTTACATTGCCACCTGATATGATGGTTTTTTACAAAAAGAACATTGAATACATCACCGAACATGCTGTAGATCCTGACAAAAGAAGATATGCCACAAAGCATGAAGGTGTTCGACATTATATAGATTTAGATCATTGGGGCGAATATCCGTTTACAGATTTTCCAAGAACTCAGATAGGAGCTTTGATGAAATATACGGACGTTTTTTTTATCAATAAAAGAAACGATACGATTCAACTTTTTGGAAATGAAATGAAAATTGGCGAAGATGATTTTTATCTAAAATATAAAAGTAAAAAGAAAAAATCGGTAATCATTTCTAAAAAGGATTACCGATCTTTTTTTTATAACAATATACTTTCATTGTATTACGAAGATGAATGGTTGGTAGAATGTGATAGTTTGCAAAAATATTTTGGGGAACAAGTTGACTTAAAAAATTGTCAAAAAATATACGCAGAAGATACTTTTTCAGAATATGGAGTATTGCCTTTTCATTTGGTTCGGATGCAAAAAAAGCTGACAGACGCATTCCGAAATAAAGACTCAAAATCCATCTTACGACTTTCAGCGGAAATAGGGCATTACATTGGAGATGCTCATGTCCCTTTGCATACTACCGAAAATTATAATGGCGCATTGACTAATCAAATAGGGATTCATGCTTTTTGGGAAACTCGAATACCTGAATTGTTTGCAGAAAAAGAATATGATTTTTTTGTGGGCAAAGCTGAATATATTGAAAATAAGAATGACTATTTTTGGGACGTTATTTTGACGAGCCATAGTTTGTTGGATAGTGTTTTTGAAATAGAAAAAGATTTGGTGCGAACATTTCCCGAAGATCAGCAATTTTGTTTTGATGAAAGAAATGGAAGAAGTATTCGAACCCAATGTCGAGAATTTGCGCAAGCTTATTCTGATCGAATGAAAGGAATGGTGGAAGATCGAATGACGGCATCGGTACATGCGTTGGGTAGTTTATGGTATTCTGCATGGGTGGATGCTGGGCAACCTGATTTGAACAATTTAGATAAAAATAATTTATCAAAAGAAGAAGAGGAGGAATTGAAAAAATTAGATAACGCATTTGAACGAGGAAGCATCAAAGGAAGATCACACGGTAATTAACGCATTCTGAAACTGAGTTTCAGAGTAAATAAAACGGGTTCTAAATGAATTTAAGTGGTTTGTTCTAATAATTATTAAGTTACTGGTTATTGAGTTATTTCGAATAACGTTATTTTTCTAAAGTTTTTGACCAATAACTTAATCACACCCAATAACGTAATAACTATTTGAACAAACCACATAAATTCACCTTGAACCATAAAACGAAATCAAAAGTATGAACAAGTTGAGTTTAGTATTAAAAGGAATGGCGATGGGAATTGCTGAAGTCATCCCAGGAGTTTCGGGAGGAACGATTGCTTTTATTACAGGTATTTATGAAAAATTAATTGATACCATTAAAGCATTTAGCCCCGCTTTAATCGGAACACTTCGCAACGACGGAGTATCTGGAGTGTGGGAAAAAGTTAATGGAAATTTCTTAGTTGCTTTAATGGCAGGAATGGCGGGAGGAGTTGTCATTGGCGTTTTTGGAGTCACTCATTTATTAGAAACTTATCCGCAACATTTGTGGGGATTCTTCTTTGGGTTAATCATCGCATCTGCAATTTATATTGGAAGACAAGTGGAGAAGTGGGGTGTTGGCGAAGTTGTAGGTCTATTGTTAGGAACGGCCATTGCATACTATATTACTATAGCAAGTCCTGCAAGTGGGAATGAAGCATTATGGTTTGTTTTTGTTTCTGGAATGATTGCAATTTCAGCCTTGATCCTGCCTGGGATTTCGGGGAGTTTTATTTTGTTGTTGATGGGAATGTACACTTTTGTTTTGCCTCATGTAAAAAATGCTTTGTCTACTTTGGAACTGGAAAGTTTAATTGTAACTGGAGTTTTTGCATTAGGTTGTTTAGTTGGGATTACTACTATATCAAGAGTGATTTCATGGATGTTTAAAAATTATCAAACGACTACTTTAGCTACCTTGACGGGTTTTATGATAGGCTCACTTAACAAGGTGTACCCGTGGAGAAATATTCTTCAATGGACCGATAAAGAGAGTGGAGAGATATTAACGGATATTACCAATTATGCGAATCCTGATAATCTGAAAATCCTAAAAGAGGTGAGTGTTTCTCCAAGTGATTTTAATGGAGAACCATTCTTAATTCCAGTTATTATTTTGATAGTAGTTGGATTTATTTCTGTTTTTGCTTTAGAGCGGTTAGGAAAAAAATAAATTTTTTAGATAATCATTGTAACTGCCAAATTTATTTGACAGGTTATCCAAGTACTTGATTATCAGTTTTTTATACAACTAGTCAAAGAGATTTGGCGGTTATAATATTCATCTAAAATGTCATTAGAATCTTTGATTGCTTATTTGTGGAATCCATCTATTGATCTAAAAAAGCAAGGTCCAAAATTTTGGAAAAGACTAGATGTTTATAAAACTGAAAAAAAGGAAGGAGAAACAATATCTTATCTTGACACTACTTTTATTACAAATTCTGATAGAAAACTACAACAAATTATTGCCTTTAATAAAGATGGAAAACAAGTAGACCTTTCCGAATATCAATATCCTGACGATCTTACCGAAACTAGTATTACCATAAATAGAATGGGCGAATCCAAAGATATCCAACGATTCAACAAAGTGGGTTTTTTGATAGAAGAAATATCATTGGATCCATGGGGAGATACAGAAACCACTAAATATTTTTACGATGAAAAAAATAATTTAGAAAAGATCATTCAAAAAGATGAGGACACCTACACAGTAGAAGATTTTATTTATAAGGATGGAAAGTTACATAAAATCGAAACTAGTAATGATGATGGAGTTTCTTTGTTTCGCGGATTTATATATGATAAAAAAGGGTTGTTAGAAAAAGTGATTCGGATGCAACATGATTTTGTAAATATGGAGGAGAAATATTTTTACAATGAAAAAGACCAATTGATTCGAGAAATCCATGAGGCTGTGAACCGATTAAAAGATGGGAAGACTCCAATGATGATGACAGAATTTGATTACCATCCAAATGGAAAAAAGAAAACCGAGTCTTTTAAAATGATTGATACTTATGAAGGTAAAACTAAATTAGAATCGACTGAATTTTTTAATAAAAATGGTTTGTTGCTAAAACAAGTAAGTCATGATTATAAGGAAGAAACTGAAACTATTTATGAGTATCGGTATGAATGAGTTTTGTTTTTCTAAATGATAATTTTTTAATCTGACCTTTCGAGTTGGTTTTCCTCAATTATTTTTTAATTTTAGTATTGTAAAAATCAAACTAAATCGTAATTATTCAGCATAGGCTGTACACGAGTCAAGGTTTGACTTGCAAGGTCAAGCCTTGACTTTTACTGATGATCTCAAAAGTCAAAGCCTGACTTTTTTAGTCAGACCTTGACTCGTGTGCAACCAATAGTGAATAAGAACCTAAAATCTAAAAAACAAACGATGACCTTACAAATCAAAACTATTGAGCAATACCATGAAGTCTACAAAGAAAGTATAACCGACCCAGCAATTTTTTGGGCAAAACAAGCCAGTACCTTTCGCTGGAAAAAGCCTTGGACAAAGGTGATGCAATCTGATTTTAAAACACCCGATGTTAAATGGTTTATTGGAGGAAAATTAAATATTACAGAAAACTGTCTGGATCGTCATTTAAAAACTAGAGGAGATAAAGTGGCCTTAATTTGGGAAGCCAATAATCCTAGTCATCATAAAGTTACCTACACTTATAAAGAACTCCACAAAGAAGTTTGCCGCTTCGCAAATGTTTTAAAAAACAATGGAATTACAAAAGGAGATCGAGTATGTTTTTATATGCCGATGGTTCCGCAGTTGACTATTGCCGTTTTAGCATGTGCTAGAATTGGAGCAATTCATTCAGTTGTATTTGCAGGTTTCTCAGCAACAGCATTGGCTGATCGAATAAAAGATGCGTCTTGTAAAATGGTCATTTGCTCTGATGGAAATCTTCGAGGAAATAAAACCATTGATGTAAAAGGTGTCGTTGACGAAGCATTGGAAAAAGGATGTGATTCTATCGAAACAGTTATCATGTATCGAAGAACGGGCGACAAAGTTAACTGGGTAGAAGGTCGAGACAAAGAATGGTTGCAAGAATGCGAAAAGGTGAATGCCATCTGTCCTGCTGAAGTGATGGATGCCGAAGACCCTCTTTTTATTTTATACACCTCAGGTTCAACTGGTAAACCTAAAGGAGTCGTTCATACCTGCGGTGGCTACATGGTTTATACCGAGTTTTCCTTTCGAAATGTTTTCCAATACCAAGAAGATGATGTGTACTGGTGTTCGGCTGACATTGGTTGGATTACAGGCCATTCTTATATTATTTATGGGCCGTTACTTTCTGGAGCAACAACTATGATGTTTGAAGGGGTACCGACCTATCCTGATGCAGGCAGATTTTGGGCAGCGTGTGACAAATATAAAGTCAATATTTTTTACACCGCACCTACTGCCATTCGAGCATTGATGGCAAAAGGTTTGGAATATGTAAAACCTTATAAATTAGATTCTTTAAAAATATTAGGCTCGGTAGGAGAGCCCATTAATGAAGAAGCATGGCAATGGTATTACAAACATATAGGTAAAGAAAAATGCTATATTTTAGATACTTGGTGGCAAACTGAAACGGGCGGTATGATGATTTCAGGATTGTCAAATATAACGAAAATGAAACCTACATTTGCTTCGTTACCGCTTCCTGGGGTTCATCCAGTTTTAGTTGATCCTGATGGAAAAGAGATAGAAGGAAATAATGTAGAAGGATTGTTATGTATCAAACAAGCTTGGCCTAGTATGATCCGTACTACTTACGGAGACCATGAAAGATGTCGGCAAGTTTATTTTTCTGCTTTTGAAAATATGTATTTTACAGGCGATGGTTGTCGTAGGGATGAGGATGGTTTTTATAGAATCATAGGACGTGTGGATGATGTTATAAATGTTTCAGGACATCGAATGGGAACTGCCGAAGTGGAGAACGCAATCAATGAACATGGCAATGTTATAGAGTCGGCTGTGGTAGGATATCCTCATGATATCAAAGGACAAGGAATCTATGCCTACGTCATCGTTAATAACATGGATGGTGATGAGGAAACATTTAGAAAAGAATTAAGAGAGGTGGTCACTAAAGAAATTGGCCCCATTGCAAAACCCGATAAAATTCAAATCGTTTCAGGTTTGCCCAAGACTCGATCTGGGAAAATCATGAGGAGAATTTTAAGAAAAATAGCTTCAGGTGATACTTCTAATTTGGGTGATATTTCGACATTGCTAAATCCCGATGTGGTCGAAGAAGTTAAGAATGGAGCTTTGGTTTAGCTTTTTTGAATATCGAACAATAGAATAAGGATTTAAGATTTAAGAAGTTTTGACGAACCTTCTTATTTGACTTCAAAATGTATTCGTCAAAACTTCTCAAATCCTTGTTCCTTGTTCTATTGTTCGATATTCAAAAAATTTTATAAAAATCCACTATGGACAACCAACCACTTATTTTCATAGATAAAGAAAAAGTAAAAGGCTACGATGTTGATATGTTTCAACGTGCAACCATCCCATCGATGGTTTTTAAAATGCACGAATCAGCGATGCAGCATGTATTAAAAGTAGGCGTTTCCGCCAAAGAATTAGCTCCTAGAAATTTAGCTTGGGTATTGCACCAGCAGTATTTTGAATTTTTTCGACAACCGCAATTAGGTGAGGTACTGGAAGTATCCACCTATCCAACTGGATTGGAACGCATATTTACTTTCCGTGATTTTAAATTAAAAGATAGCGAGGATAAAGTCATTGCACAAGCCAGTTCTTCTTGGATTTTGATGGATACACAAAGTCGTAAAATGTCAAAATATCCTAAAGATATTGAGGAATTACTCTTGCCATCCAATGATTTTGAAAAACTTCCTAGACCTCCTCGTATGAAATTTAAAATTGAAAATCCGATTTATAAAAAAGAATTTCAGGTAGGATTTCATGATCTTGATTTCAATGAACACTTGAGTAACTTCTTTTATTTTCGATGGATGTTAGATACGCTTCCCAATGAATTCTTAAAAGCCAATCAATTAAAAACTTTGCAAATGCGATTTAAAGAAGAATGTTATATGAATGATATAGTAAAAATTTTGGTGGAAAAACAGGATGAAAAAACTTACGTGCATACCATGTTAAAAAATGATCGCATTTTGGCAGAAGGGAAAACAGTTTGGAAATAACTTAAAACAATCAAAATCAAAAGTACACGAGTCAAGGTTTGACTAAAAAAGTCAAGCCTTGACTTATGAGAACATCAATAGAAGTCAAGGCCTGACTTTTAAGTCAGACCTTGACTCGTGTACTTTCGGTTTTTGATTTTGATTAAATAAATATATGTCAACTCAAAAAATAAAAAATATTATCATCGGTGCTGGTCCAGCAGGTCTTGCCGTAGCAGGTCGAATGCGAAAAGCCAACCTAGATTTTGAAGTTTTGGAACAAACCGATAAAATTGGTTGGAGTTGGCATAATCACTATGACCGATTGTTACTACACACGGTAAAGCAACTTTCGCACTTACCTCATTTGCCATTTCCAGAAGATTATCCGCTTTATGTTCCTCGACAAAAATTAGTGGACTACCTTGAAAACTATGCAAAGCATTTTAGCATAAAACCTCATTTTAATACTACTGTCAATTCGATAAAACGAGTGGATGATGCATGGCAAATTTCAACCGTCGATTCCAAGGTTTTTACTGCTGAAAATATAATTATTGCTACAGGAGTCAATCGAATTCCTCATGTCCCCACTTGGAAAGGACAAGAGCATTATAAAGGTGAAATAGTCCATAGTAGAAATTATAAAAACACACAACCTTTTGAAAATCAACGAGTTCTAGTCATTGGTATGGGAAATACAGGAGCTGAACTAGCACTCGATTTAAGTGAGCAAAACATTAATACAACTTTGGCAGTTCGAAGTCCAATTACAATTGTTCCGAGAGATGTGAATGGAAGACCAGTTCAATTAACCGCTAAAAAATTAGCCAAAATTCCATTTGGAATTGGTGATTGGTTGGGTACTCAAATTCGGAAAGTCATCATTGGTGATTTGACAAAATATGGAGTGCCGTTGTCTACAAAACATCCCGCAGTCCAATTGCGTGAAACTGGAAAAACTCCTGTTATTGATTTGGGAACCGTCAAAAAAATTAAGGAAGGAAAAATAAAAATCATTCAAAAAATAAATGCTTTTTATACGGATGGGGTAGTTTTGGAAAATGGCGAACAACTTGAATTTGATTCCATTATTTTAGCGACAGGCTATCGAGCTAAAGTGGAAGATTTTATTGAAAATGTAGATGGATTGTTAGATAAATATCAAATACCAAAACAACCTATTGGAGAAGGGAGTCAAAAGGGATTGTATTTTGTAGGATTTGATAACTACAAATTGGGAGGGATTTTAGGAACTATTAATTCCGATTCAGAAACCATAGTAAACCATCTTTCTAATAATCAAAAATAGATGTTTGCAATTTAAATTTCAATATGAAAAAACAACAACCATACTGTTTGATGCCTTGGATACATTTTCATGTGGGAAATGGTGGAGTAGCCAAAGCATGTTGTGTTGCAAATATTCCCTATGGCAATATTAATAAACAAAATTTAGAAGAGATTTGGAATGGAGAACCTATTGAAAAATTAAGAAAAAAATTTGCCAAAGGCGAAAAAGATAACCGATGTGCCACATGTTATAAATTAGAAGCAGTAGGAGGGAAAAGTATTCGACAAGAAACCTTTGAAAAATTTCCAAATATAAAAATTGAAAATCCTTCCGACCAATTACCAGTTTATTTTGATATTCGATTTTCAAATGTTTGTAATTTTCGATGTAGAACCTGTTGGCATGGTGCGAGTTCAAAGTGGTTCTCAGATGCAAAAGTTTTAGGAAATAATATTGGAGAAAAAGCAATTATTCAAAATATCGATGACTTTGATTTGTTTTTGAAAAAAACAGGAAAAGCATTGTTACAAGCTGAAGAAATTTATTTTGCAGGAGGAGAACCATTGGTTACTGAGGAGCATTATTTGATGCTCAATTGGTTAATTGAAAATAAAGCAACTCAAATGCGACTACGATACAATTCTAATTTTTCCAAACTCAGATTTAAAAATTACGACGTTTTAGAATTGTGGAAACATTTTTCAGAAGTAGAAATCTTAGCTAGTATCGATGGAGTAGGGGAATTAGGAGAATACATTCGTAAGGAAATGAAATGGGAAACGATCGAAAAAAATCGAAAAGCAATCGAAGATCTTACTCATGTTAAATTTAAAATAGCTCCAACAATTTCAGTTTTTAATATCCGACATTTACCAAAACTATATCAATATTGTTTAGCTGAAAAAATAATTCAGCCTGATGATATTTATATCAATATTTTGGAACGACCCAATCATTATAATATAAAAATTCTTCCTACTGCCTATAAAACAATGGTTGAAAAAGAATACCATTCCTTCTTTGAAAAAGAAAATCCTACTTTAATTGTAAGATCAATGTTACAAGAATGCTTGGATTATATGAATGCTGAAGACTTATCCAACGCATGGAAAAAATTTGAAGTGGAAACTCAATGCTTAGACCAACTTCGGAATGAAAATCTATCTGACTTATTATCTTTTGTAGAAGTAGACAACATTTGAAAAATGGAATAAAATTTGGATCATCCTAATTGAATTTATCAAAAATATTAAGACCATTGTTGTTTTTGCTTTTAAGTCCTTGATTATCAATGGTTTATATTTGTCCCCCATAAGCAGTTTTAATATTTTTATTATTAGAAAAGATAGTTATTTAACATTAATTACTATCAAAATTCTTTTTTATAATTTCAAAAATCGGTTGGGATGAAAAAAAAATTGAATTGTATTTTATTGATTGATGATGATTATGGAACCAATCTTTATCATAAAATGGTCATCGAAGATGCAGATTGTGCTCATAAAATTATTGTAAAATCTAGTGCTATTGATGCTTTGGAATATTTTAAAACTCCATTTGATGAAGAGAATCCTCGTCCAAATTTGGTTTTTTTAGATATCAATATGCCAAAGATGACAGGGTGGGAGTTTTTGGAAGAGTATAAAAAATTATCAACTGAGCAACAAGCAGAAAACATTATTGTGATGCTTTCTACTTCTTCTCACCCTGATGATTTAAAACGAGCGGATGAAAATCCAATCATTAAAGAATATCGTGGAAAGCCGCTTTCAGAAGATATTCTACATGAACTTGTAAATAAATATTGGCCATCTCAAGTAGAGGCTGAATAAAAATAAACTAATCCTTTAGAATTATATCCAGGCGGTGTTGACATACAAGTGTTGACACCGTTTTTTTTATTTTGTAAAATCCTGACTTTGATAAAAATCTTTTTATCATGAGGAATGGTTCGTGTTAAAATCAAGCTCTAATGTTACCGAACATTAAGAGATTATTTTTAATAAAAAAATAGTCATTAGTGACTAATTCGTTTTAAATACTTCTATATTTGTTTAGTTCATTTAAATGAGTCTAGAAAATATAAAATCAATTATGCCTGTTCTAAAATCCAAAGTCAATATCAACAATTCAAAATCTCAACAAAACCGAGAAGAAATGCTGGAGTTTATTGAGCAATTGGAAAAGAATATGGAGAAAAGTCTTTTCCAAGGAAAGGAGCACCATATTGCTAGAGCAAGGAAAAGAAATAAATTATTGGCTCGCGAACGCATTGAGTTAGTGTTGGATGAGGATAGCCCTTTTTTGGAATTGATGCCTTTAGCTGGTTTGGAGGCAAAGGGATTTGGAGCAGGAGGAACTTCCGTTTCGGGCATTGGGTTGGTACAAGGAAAATTATGTGTCATCAATTCTAATGTGGGAACTCGTAAAGGAGGTTCTGTTGATTTTGCCACTATGGCGAAATCACTTCGGGTAGGCGAAATCACTTTAGAAAACAAATTGCCTTCCATCAATTTGGTTGAAAGTGGAGGAGCGAATCTGCCCGACCAAGCGAAGATTTTTAATTATGGAGGTCGGTCATTTAAAGATATTACCAATCGTTCCAAACATGGAATAACGACCATCTCAATTGTTTTTGGAAATGCGACTGCAGGAGGTGCTTATGTACCAGGGATGTCTGACTTTTCCATTTTTCAAAAAAAATCTGCCAAAGTATTTCTTGCTGGACCTCCATTGGTCAAGATGGCAACCAACGAAGTTTCTACTGCTGAAGAACTTGGAGGTGCAGAAATGCATAGTAGA
>CAKZSH010000106.1 GCA_937918905.1 uncultured Saprospiraceae bacterium | reverse complement strand
TTTTTTTCAAAACTTAAATTGTTAATATCTTATATACGATTACTAAAACTTTTATAGGATGGTAATCGTATACTTTCAATAAGATGTTTATCCAGAATTAAAATGATAGTTCGTGCATTACAAAAAGAAGACTGGCCAGCGGTACGAGATATTTATCAAGCAGGAATAGATACTGGAATAGCTACATTTGAAACACAAGTTCCTGATTGGGAAAGTTGGAATAACAAATTTTTGACTGAATGTAGGTTAGTAGCAACGGAAAAAGGAGTGGTAAAAGGTTGGGCAGTTCTTTCATCAGTTTCAAAAAGAAAGGTATATCGAGGAGTTGCGGAGGTGAGTGTCTATATAGATTTAAAATGTACCCAACAGGGGATAGGTTCCGTCTTAATGGAAGAACTGATAAAAGCATCAGAAAAAGAAAAATTCTGGACTTTACAATCCACTATTTTTCCAGAAAATAAAGCGAGTATTCGAGTACATGAGAAGTTTGGTTTTAGAATAGTTGGACGAAGAGAAAGGATTGCCAAACGAGATGGAAGATGGAAAGACACTATACTACTTGAGCGTAGAAGTAGTCTTATCTATTGATAATCAGGGATTTACAAAATGAATTTTCACTTTTATGAAAAAAAAGTTATTTTTGCTTTTTTTTAACAATACCTGAAAGATATTACTTGAAACACTATCGGTTTTTTCCTTGAAGGTTAAAATAAAGAGGTTGTATTTTTTTTCAATGAGAAGTCTCTTTTAAGTACTGATAAGTACTTACTTATATACAATTAAACATATTATTTTCCATTCCTACATTGCCTAATGAAAGGAAACCGCAAAAAAATGAACTATGGCTCATGATGTAGCTTCGAGTATTAATGATTTACTTTTTCAAAACCAGTCTGTAATTATTCCTGGTTTTGGAGGCTTTGTTTTAAACGAGCACTCGGCTAATATTGATTATATCAAATCCACTATTACCCCTCCTTCCAAGGTTCCCTCTTTTAATAAAAATTTGACACTCAATGATGGGATTTTAGTGAATCACATTAAACAACAAAATCGTTGTACACTTGAACAAGCCAATCAAATAATCAAAGATTTTGTGGTAGCTGCTGAGCAAAAGATTGAGGCAAAAGAAATTATTGAGTTTCCAAAAGTAGGAAGGTTGTATAAAGACTATAATCAAAGTCTACAATTTTTACCATACGATACTAATTTTAATACGAATGCATTTGGCTTACCTGTCATTGAAGTTCATCCTTTTAGTAGAAATGGTGCAAACACATCAACTACAGAAACTGCAACTGTGGCCGCAGTAGGTGCCGCTACTGCTATAACCACAGCGTCAGAACCAGAAGTAAATAAAACCATTAAGACTCAGAAAGAGACTCCTGTGAAGAAAGTTAAAGTTGTAGAAAAAGTAATGAAGGAAGAAGAGAAAGTAGCAACGATTCCTTTGGGAGGATCTCAGTCAAAAGGAGTATTGTATTGGATCCAAAAAGCATTACCATTATTGTTGATAATTTCCTTGGGTGTGATGGCATTCAGCTATTTTACAATGCAAAAAGGAAGTGATGTTAAAAAGGTAAATACAGATTCAACAGCATCTTTGACTTTAGGAGGAGATGATAAGAAAATAAATACTTCACCATCAATTGATGAGGCAGAAATTACTCCAATTACAGATTCAGATGATGAGATAGGATACGATTCAGGGGAAGATGATAATGAGGATTCTAATTCAGAAGCATCTACAAGTTATGATTCAAATGATTCTACTACAGGAAGGGAATGTATTGTTATTGTTGGTCAATTTTCTAGCAAAGAAAATGCAGAAAGCTTGGTTAGTCAAGTAGAAAATAATGGTTATGAATCATATATGGGCTGGAATAGTGATAAGGGCTGGAATACAGTTGGAGTTAAATTTTCCTACAAAAGTGAAAGTGAAAAAAATAGAATGCACCGAAAACTTAAAAATGAATATGATAGTGCAGCCTGGATATTAAGAGATTAAAGGACAAAGAAATAGTTTTTTTGTCTTAAAGAATTTGAGAATTAATTTTCTCAAATATTGATTTTAAAGCGCGCGTAGCAAACTAGTTTTGCTTCGCGTTTTTTTTATGAAATGTAGCCTCTTAGAGTAGTATTAAAAAATGTGTTTATGGTATTTTGATTCTTAGCCGACAGCTAAGAATCAAAATATTATACATACACTTTTTTAAGACTTCCAACTAGGTTTAGGTCATTCTGAATTAAGAATTCACACCTTACATGTTTTTATAAAAATCTTCTGAGCAAAATTCTACCTTATCATTGATTGTTCTAATGACTTTAACTGCCTTTCCTTCTCGTTTTTTTTCTACTAAAAATTCAATAGCAGACTTTTTAATTTTTTCTTCAGCACAAAGGTGTAACCAAATTTCTTCTTCTAAAATCTCAAATTGAAAAGCAATTGGGAATTTAAAATTATTTCTAAACCGTAAATCTTTATGACCGTAAACTACCGTTGCATCAGAACCCAAAGGCGTGTAGCGAGTGGTTTCATTGTAAATATCCAAACTATGTGGATGTCGTTCCAGAATCTCCAAACCTGCTTCCAAAACTAAATGATAAAGGATACCACTCAATTGGCACAGTCCTCCACCATAATCCAAAGCCAAAGTATTTCCTACCAAGTTGCGACCTTTTTTAAAACCATTTTGAGGAGTAGGCTGAGGGATTAAATGCCAAAAGGAAAAGATTTGAGATGGTGCAATTTCCACATTTTCAATATGTAGAATAGCTAGGCGGAGATTATCTTTTTTGTTTTCTGAAAAATCATTTTTACGAATTGGTTGACTCATTGAAATTTGAGGGGGTAGGGGAATGGCTTTATTTTTTTTGACAAAAGAAAAATATTGAAAGCTAAAAATATCTAGTGCTAAAGTATAAAATACTCGAAGCTGAATACGCATGGAAGGAGGAAGTATTTTCTTTAGCAAGAGGTAGATTTTTTATAGTTTTTTAAAAGAGAAAAGGATTTAGAATTTTATGGAATGGTGGTGAGATGGGAACGAATAATTACGATTTTTTTAGCTGCAGATTTGCGCTGACTTTTTTATGATTTTTTCTATTACGCGCTTTTCGACAATCATAAAAAAGTCAGCGCAAGTCTGCGGCTAAAAAAATCGCAATTATTCGTTCCCATCTCACCATTCGATAAAATTCTAAATCCATATGCTTCAACTCTTTTTTAAATAAATAAAATGATACGAAGCCCATTTTTTAAGAAAAGATTTTCCCAACCAATTATCTAATCGAATAAAATAAGAACGCAATCCAATCGGAATTCGATGAATGGGAAAACACAAAACGCCATCATATCCTTTTACTTCAAATAGTCCTTCACTCATAGATTGAACCATATTGACATCCAAAGCAGTATTGCCATGCCAACCCTCTTTTTGGTAATTGATGAGTTGCCTTCTGGCTTTGGAAGGGAAATCAAAAATAAAAATTCCATTGGGTTTTAAAACTCGATGGGCTTCTTGAATGGCACTTTTGACCGTTGCCATATCCAAATGCATAAAAACATGTAAACTATAAATGGCTTCAAAAGTATGTTCTTCAAATGGTAATTGTCGAACATCACCTACTTTTAAATGATGATTTGGAAATTTTGATTTAGCCTCTTGCAACATACCTTCACTAAAATCAACACCATGATGCGCAAACTCTAAAAATCGACCCGTTCCACAACCCATATCTAAGATCGAATCCTTTGCAATTCCGCTCAATTTGTGTTTTAGGATTTGCTGTTCTTGAGTATGAATATATTGACCATAAGTATTATTGAATCGATCCTCATCGTATTCGTTAGCTAGTTGATTATAATAATCTTGAATGGGGTTTTTTTCTTTCATTTTTTATAAAAAAATCCAATTTGGTTAAAGAAAAGAGAAGCGATAATTTATTTTTTTTAAAATATAAAAATAGATTATAAAACTGTTTAAAGTTTTTATACAAAATTAAATACTGTATCAGTTTTTAAAACAACTTAAATTCAAAATAATATTCTAAATAAAAGCTTTTTTTAATGAACTATTCATTCTACATTTGCGTTCTCAATTTGAAAGACTTGCAATTGAAGTAGAAATGGAAAAAGCATCCATTCACTTCAAAAGAGCATCTAAAAAATGTAGGTTTGTAGTTATTAATTTTGAATGACAAATTTTGAATGAATCGAAAAACGATTGATAACAAGATTTTTGACTCATTCAAAATTCAAAATTCGTCAATCAAAATTAAAACTACAAAAAGATGCTAAACCAAGTACCAAAAATACAACACCTTGAGCGCAATCATTTTTTCTTAATTGCAGGACCATGTGCTATTGAAAGTAGAGAAATTGCATTTGAAATTGCGGAAAAAGTAACTGGAATTTGTCAAAAATTAGAGATTCCATACATTTTCAAAGGTTCGTATCGAAAAGCGAATAGATCTCGATTAGACTCTTTTACGGGGATAGGAGATGAGAAAGCTATGAAAATTTTAAAGGAGGTAGGTGAGTATTTTAACGTACCTACTACCACCGACATACATACCGATGAGGAAGCAGCAAAGGCTGCTAAATATGTTGACATTTTACAAATACCGGCTTTTTTATGCCGCCAAACTAACTTGCTCGTTGCTGCTGCCAAAACTGGAAAAGTAGTTAATATCAAAAAAGGGCAATTTGTAAGTGCTGATGCCATGCGATTTGCTATGGATAAAGTGGTACAATCAGGCAATAAAAAAGTATGGCTAACGGAGCGAGGAACTACATTTGGTTACCAAGATTTAGTGGTTGATTTTCGAGGGATTCCTCAAATGCAATCATTTGGAGCACCTGTAGTTTTGGATTGTACGCACTCCTTACAGCAACCCAACCAAGCAAGTGGCGTAACAGGTGGAAAACCCGCCTTGATCGAGACAGTTGCTAAAGCTGGGATTGCCGTAGGTGCTGACGGATTGTTTATCGAAACACATCCAAACCCTGCTCAAGCCAAATCAGATGGGGCAAATATGTTGCCTTTAGACCGATTAGAAGGTATTCTGGAGAAATTGTTGAAAATTAGGCAAGCTGTGAATTATTCAGAATAAAATTTTGCTAATAATTGACATTGCTTGTTTTTTATGCTATATTTAGTTTTAAATTCCAAAATTTGTTAATTATGAAAACACTAAGATTATATACTTTGATTTTGTTGGCTACAATGATAGCTAATACTACATTTGCTCAAACTAATGAACGAACATTGGTAAAATCTTTTAATCTTAAAGGCAAGCAAGTCGTTGTGATGGATGTTGATGGTAATGTGGAAGTAAAAGAATGGAAAGGCGATATTATGCGAATCCAAATGGCAATAGAACTCACCAATGGAAGTAACTCTATGTTGAAGTCTCTTATCCAAGCAAGAAGATATTCGCTTGTATCTGTAATAGAGGGTGAAGAACTAAAGATCAACATGCCAAGTATGGAAAAGCAAGTAAAAGTACGAGGTAAAGAATTGAATGAAAAAATTACATACACCGTCTTTGCACCTGCCGATGTTCAGGTAAAGTTGTCAAATGATTCCTCAGCAAGTACTGATGGTGATTTAAAAAATTCGTCGCTTAAATAACATCCTACGTTTAATCTACGTTTTGAAGGGTATAACATTTAGTTAAATAGTTGTTATACCCTTTTTCTTTTGTCACAAATCATTTAAATTGGAGTAAAATTTGTACAAAAATTTAAAAGAATGATATATTGCCCCTAATTCATTCAAAGAAATTTAAACAACCGATTATTATGAAAAATTTATTAACGCTTTGTTTTTTATTTTTGGGATGCTCACTAATAGCTCAGGTCACTAAAACGGTGCATCAAACCTTTGAAATAGAGGAAGAAGTGGTAAATGTAGCATTAGATATTTATGATGAATTTGTAGTAGAAGAGTGGGCTGGAAATAATATTATGGTCGTTACAAAAATTGAATTGACAAGCGGTGCTCAGCATCTTTTGGATTTTTATGTAAAAGAAGGAAGGTACAATTTAGAATCTTCTGGAGAGGATACGGCTTTATCCTTGGTATCAAAAGATAATGTACGTAGAGGCATGAAGTACAAAGACTTAACCGTTTACGAAACAGTAAAAATGAAATTATACATTCCTGAAAATTTCCAATTGAATGGAGATTCTCAACTGGTCAAGAAAGTAGAAGAGGTTGTTGAAAATGATCAATAATTTTAAACTACTATGACAAAAAAAGCACCTTGTGGATTGACTGCAAGGTGCTTTTTTTTGTTTCTTGTAGTTGTGGGTTTTTACTCGTAGAAAAAAACGGTTCAAGGTGATTTTAGGGAGTAGGTTATTTATTTCCTACTCCCTAAAATCATTTTGAACCAAAAAAACTAATAATGAACTACAAACTCCCTTCAAGTAATTTACTTGGAAATCCATTAAATAAAAATAAATCTTATGTCATCATTGGTGCAGGAATCAGCGGACTCTTCCTAGGTTATTATTTAAAAAAAGCCAATGTCTCATTTAAAATTGTGGAACGAAAGGAATACGGAGGAGGATTGTTACAATCTGTTCAAACAGAATATGGTTTAGTGGAAAGAGCAGCCAATGGATTCATTTGGTGTAAAGAAATTCAAGGGATTTGCGATGACCTAGATTTAGAAATATTAGCTCCTCGACCTACCTCAAAAGCAAGATTCATAGTAAAAAATAAAAAACTTCGAAAAATACCTCTTTCCTTTTTTGATGGTATTCGGTTGGTTCAAGCATTTACCAAAAAGCATCAACAACCATTTGAAACCCTAGGAGATTTTGGAGATCATTTTTTAGGAAAAAAAATTACCCAACAAGTTTTAGAACCCGCTTTTACTGGAATCTATGGAGCTTCGGCTGACCAACTGAGTTTTCCTGGAGCGATGTCCAAGTTAGCAAAAGCCTTTAATGAAACGGCTTACCTTCGTCCTGCCTTTAAAAAAATGAGAGGCAATTTGGCTTCTGATGAAAGAAAAAAAAGGGCAGCAGGAACACATTGTTTTAAAAACGGAATGGGAGAATTGACACAACGCTTGGTCGAATATTTAAAGGATGAAATAGAGTGGAATATTGATGGTAGGGATTTAAAAGATGAAAAGGATAACTTGATTTTGACTACACCAGCAACTATTTCAAAAGATTTTTTTAAAAATCAAAACGAAATTCTATTCGAAAATCTCCGAGCTGTTCATTATAATTCGATGATTTCAGTTACCGCTTTTTTTTCAAAATCAGCTTTTTCTAGATTTAAAGAAGGTTTTGGATGTTTAATTCCCAAAAAAGAAGGACTCCATATTTTAGGTATTTTATTTAATTCATGCATCTTTGATTATCGAGTAGTCAAGGATGATTTATTGAGTTTGACCTGTATTTTAAGAGATGATACTGCTGATTTAAAACAGTTGAATCAAACTGACGAGTGGTTTAAGTCATTGATAGTCAAAGATTTAGATGCCTTGTTTGGAGTTGAAGAATCTCCTTTAGAGCTGGTAGTTTCAAGATGGAAGGATGGAATTCCATTATACAGCCCTTCCCTTTATCACAGCTGGTTTACTATGGATGAGACCCTGAAAAGTGTATTTCCCAATAGAAATTTGTTTGGAAATTATACTGGCGAAATTTCTGTTCGAGGTTTGGCTCAATCTTCGCATAATCTATTTAAGGGACTAGGAATTAAATAATCTACCCAGATGACGAGGTTGTTTTTTTCTTTGAGGAAATGGAAAAATTAAGGCATACCCTGCGGTACGGCTTCATTTTTTCATGAAGTCAAAGAGAAAAAGAAGCCGTCAGGTG
>CAKZSH010000105.1 GCA_937918905.1 uncultured Saprospiraceae bacterium | reverse complement strand
ATTATAAAATTTCTTTTACTAGGATTTGGGCTATTATTTTTAGGAAGTACTTGTAAAAAAGTAGTAAAAGCAGAACCTTACAAGCCACCAGTTGAATGGCCTAAACCATCTGAACCAATTACTGCAAATATTACAGATATAGATAGAGGTCCTAATCCACCACCACCTGATGCTCCATGGTGGACAATTGATACGACTACATTAAATCCTTGTGAAGATATACTTTGGAGTTATTTAAAAAAAATGTATCCATTAGGAAATGATAATTTATGGGAATACGATATTTATGCTTTGATGGAAGACTCTGATGATTTTCAAGAAAGAGTTTTATTAGACGAGCATTGGGTTAATTTTTTTCATGATACCGTCTTTCACCAAATGTTGCATAGTTCAGATTACCATTGTAATGATATTGATAGTACATTTTTTCTTAAAGCTGTAGGAAATCCTACAATGATTACATATAATGAGACAAATGCAAATTATTTTTATTATTATAGAAGACTATTAAGAAATGGACCTTGTTCATTTATTTTAGAAGGACTTCCATATGGTGACCGTAAATACAATATAGACTATTTTCGTTATTGCGCAATGTTAAGAGTTTCTTTTTCAAAAGAATCAGGTAAATTATCTGATCTTTTATATGGACCTAGATAGAAAATGACTAAAATAAGATTTTTGTAGAAGAGTGATAATCTGACTAGATTATCACTCTTTCTGTTTTGCCCTCAAAATGACACAAACCTTTCCCTTCCAAAACATTATAAATTTTATCTTTGTGCCGCAAAACATTTATCTAAGTAATTGCATTTTTCAAAATCAAATTATGAAAATGAGTTTTAAAATATTTACGAGATCTATTTTATTGGGAATGTTGTTTTTATTGACTTTTCAAGCAATGGGTCAAACAGGGACGGTACGAGGTAATATTTTTGATGAAGATACTGGGGAACCTATTATTTCTTGTACTGTTCAATTGGAAGGTACTGGAATTGGAACGACTACCGATATTGATGGTTTTTATGCTTTGGCAAATGTTCCGATTGGAGATTATAATTTGGTAGTTACTTACATTGGATATGATAGTTTAAGTTTGCCGATAACGGTGAAGGATGGGAAAATCAGTTATAAAAGATTGACAATAAAAGAAGGTGGAATTACTTTGGGAGAAATTAGTATTTCGGGAGCACGAGAGGAATCGAGAACTGAGGTGAAAGTGTCGGCAGTTCGAATCTCTACCAAACAGATTAAGGCCTTGCCATCGACAGGTGGAGAGCCTGATATTGCGCAATACCTTTCTGTAATTCCAGGGGTGATTTTTTCAGGAGATCAAGGTGGACAATTATATATTAGAGGAGGTTCGCCTATTCAAAACAAAATCCTTTTGGATGGATTGACCATTTATAAACCATTTCACTCGATAGGTTTTTTCTCTGTTTTTGAAACGGAAGCTATTCGAAGTGTGGATGTTTACACAGGTGGTTTTAATGCAGAATACGGTGGTCGAATTTCAGCTATAGTAGATATTAAAACGAGAGAGGGAAATAAGAAACGTTTGGGTGGAGCAGTTTCTGCAAGTCCATTTATGGGAAAAGTATTGTTAGAAGGCCCGATTAAAAAATTAAGAGAAGATAGTGGAAGTAGTACTTCTTTTTTATTGACGGCTAAGCATTCTTATTTGAATGAGACCTCTCCGATTTTTTATGACTACGCCATTCAAGATTCTTCCAGTTCGCTGCCTTTTAATTTTACAGATATTTATGGAAAAATGTCCTTTGTATTTGGAGGTGGAAGTAAATTGAATCTCTTTGGATTTGGTTTTAATGATAAAGTCGTATACGATAATTTGGCAACTTTGGATTGGACAACTAATGGAGGAGGTGCTAATTTCAAATTAGTTCCACCCAATTCTAATTTGATTATTGATGGTATTCTAGGTGGTTCAAAATATGACATCACGTTGGATGAAGAAATTGACAAACCTAGAAGAAGTAGTATTACAAGTTATACAGCGGCATTTAATTTTACTTATTTTGGAAAAAATAATGAAGTTAAATATGGTTTTAATTTTACGGGGTTAAATACGGATTTTGAATTTACGAACTTATTCAATCAAGAATTTAGGCAAGAGAGTTTTGTAGCAGAAGCGGCTTTTTATATGAAGTACAAACACATTTTTGGAAAATTAATTTTTGAGCCAAGTGTTCGATTCATGTATTATATCACCGAGCCGAATGATCCTGAAATCGAACCTCGATTGGGTTTGAAATATAATGCATCGGATAAATTTCGTATCAAATTGGCAGGAGGAATGTATTCTCAAAACCTACTGACTTCTGTAAATGAAAGAGATATTGTGAATCTGTTTGTTGGGTTTTTATCAGGACCAGATGAGAAATTTAATAAGCCTAACTCGGAAGAACAAGTAGACCATCGATTACAAAAAGCGATACATGCTGTAGGTGGTATTGAGGTTGATTTAACACAGAAGTTACAAATGAACCTTGAAGGGTATTATAAAGATTTTACCCAATTAATAAATATCAATCGTAACAAATTGAACTTGACAGATCCTGATTATGTAACTGAAACAGGCGAGGCTTATGGAGTTGATCTTTCTCTAACATACAACACACGTAAAGTTTATTTGTATGGTACTTATTCGTTGGGGTATGTAAGAAGAGATGATGGAGAACAAGTGTATCCAACTATTTTTGATCGGCGACACAATGTCAATATGTTGGCGACTTATAATTTTGGAAACGACAATCAATGGGAAGCAAGTACGCGATGGAATATGGGATCGGGTTTTCCATTTACTCAAACTCAAGGTTTTTATGGATGGGAATTATTTAAAGATGGAGTGAGTACGGATTTTTTTAATAACAATCCTGACTTAGGAATTATTTATTCTGATACTCGAAATGGAGGAAGACTTCCATATTTTCATAGATTGGATATTTCTTTAAAACATACTTACGAATTTTCAAAGTTCACAAAGTTAGAAACGATCGTAAGTGTTACTAATGCATACAATCGACAAAATATATTTTTCGTAGATAGAATTACTGCAAATAGGGTCAATCAATTACCAATTTTACCAAGTTTGGCTTTGAATTTTAAATTTTAAAGTCACTATTCAGCATTGGATGTATACGAGTCAAGGTCTGACTTTTTAAGTGTCTTGGGTCATAACTTTGTGACCCAAGACACTTTTTAAGTCAGGTTTTGACTTATATTGATGTTCTTATAAGTCAAGGCTTGACTTGAAAAGTCAAACCTTGACTCGTGTATAGCCAATGCTGAATAATTACATTTTAAATTGGAATTTCGGGCGAAGATTCATAATTTAGTCAAAAGGCAGCGGAGCTGTAATAAATAATAGTCGAATACTTTGTGTTCGATGACAAAAAGTAAAGCTGTGGAACAAACACACGGGATTCGATAATTATTCATTGCAACTCCGCTGCCTCGTTGTTTTATTTTAAAATCCTAGCCTATGAAAAATATATTTCTACTTTTCATTTCCCTTTTTTTATTACAACATTTTACTGTTACAGCTCAAAATGAAGCAGTAAAAACGATTGATATTTCTTCCATTCCTAATAATCCTTTTTTCACTCCAGAGTCTTTTGGAATTCCATCGCCTCCCGCTGGCCCAGTCCGAACTATGGGGGAGTGGGAAGAATTAGATGCCATTGTAATCACATGGGCACCTCAAGGTAATTCAGGAATTACGACAATTTTAAAAGAAATAGTAAAGCATGCAAAGGAAGAAGTAGAGGTAATTATTTTTTGTTCAAGTGCAGCCGTCGTTACCAATCAATTAGGCGGATCGGGAATCAATACGGATAATATTACTTTTATTACCGATGATTTTGATACCATTTGGATACGAGATTATGGGCCAAATACGGTTTATTTAAATGATGTAGGCGAAAGACTTTTTGTGGATTGGATTTATAATCGACCTCGACCAGATGATGATGTGGTTGTTCCCAATTCGACAGCAAGTATTTTAAATACTCCTATTCATGAAACGACGGATCAACCAACTGACTTGGTGCATACAGGGGGTAATTTCATGTCGGATGGAATGGGAACGGGATTTTCTTCTAAGTTAATTTTAGCAGAAAACACACATCCTCAATCAGGTATAGAAATGATTATGAATAGTTTTATGGGAATTGATCGATATGTATTGATGGATGAGTTGGAGTATGATTATATCAGTCATATTGATATGCATATGAAATTATTGGATGAAGAAACTTTATTGGTTGGACAGTATCCTGATGGGGTAGCGGATGGCCCACAGATTGAGGCCAACTTACAATTTATTTTAGATAATTTCATGACTCCTTTTGGAAATGAATATGATGTTATCCGTATTCCAATGCCTCCAGATGCTAATGGTAATTACCCTGATGCGGTCGTTGATCCTGGTGATTATCGAACTTATACGAACTCTTTGATTATTAATAAAACGATCTTAGTTCCTACTTATGATGAACAATTTGATACCACAGCTTTAAGGATATGGCAAGAAGCAATGCCAGGGTTTAAAATCCAAGGGATTGATTGCAATGCAATTATTCACTTGCTGGGAGCCATTCATTGTATCACTAAGGAAGTGGGTACGACTGATCCGCTTCTTATCAATCATGCAAAAGTAAGAACTGGATGTATGGAAGAATCTCAAAATATTGAAGCTATTATTAAGCATACATCAGGTATTGATTCTGCGACTGTATTTTATTCAACGGATACTTCAGCAGGTTATCAATCGCTTCCTATGACGAATACGATAGACGATACTTGGGTAGCCAATATTCCAGCTACTGGAGAAAAAACAGAGTTGTTCTATTATATTGAATCTGTTGCCAATAGCGGTAAAAAAATAGTTCGACCATTGACTGCACCAGAAGGGTATTGGCATTATGATGTTGCGGATTGTTTGGGAAGCCCTACTCAAGATTTGAATTTAGAGATTGGTTTTGAGAAAATTTATCCAAATCCAGCGAATGCAATTACGGTTATTCCTATCCATTCCACAAAACAAATGGATGCTGAAATATTTGTTACCGATATTTTGGGTAGGAGTGTCGCTAATATTTTTTCAGGTAAAATTCCTACTGGCGAAAGCCATTATTTCTTTCATGCAAATGATTATCCTCAAGGAACATATTTTGTGAATTTAAAAACGGAATCACAGATTTTAGTTCAAAAATTAACGATCCAAAATGGTTCTAAATGATTTTATGTGATTCGTGATTAGTTATTGAGTTATTAGGTTATTGAGTTATTTCGAAAAATGCAAAAAACGCGTTTATTCGAAATAACTCAATAAACTAATAACCATCCCTTCACCATTCCATTTCCAATTCTCCTTAGTAACTTCAGTTAGTAACATATTTAGACAGTCTTCGTAAAAGTTTACTATACACTTTTATATACTTTGTAAAATATTGATTATCAATATTTTAAGTTAATATGCCCATTTCAAATAAATAAATTAATTAACTCATGAAACACTTATTTTCTCTATCTAAAGAAATGTTGACGTTTCTTTTTACGATTTTGATTTCTACTGCTCTTTCAGCAGATTGTATTTATCAAACTGAATTAACTGCTACGTTAAAAAAAGATGGTAATTACCTGACATGGTCTACTTCTAGCGAAAACAATAATCAATATTTTATTATTGAAAGATCAAAAAATGGAATTGATTTTGAAAATGCAGGAAAGGTCAATGGCGCAGGTACTTCTTCAAAAACTAATGAATATAGTTTTTCAGATTTAAATAAAACCAAAATGCATACACGATATTTTTATCGTTTGGTGCAGGTTGATTTAGATGGCATAACTGCTTTTTCTCAAGTAGCAATAGTGACTCGAAATCAAGAGGATAAATTATTTAATTTGACCTCGCTCAATTCAAGTATTGTCGATCAATATTTTAATTTGAATTTGAATTCTTCTGTAAAAAATACTTTAAGTTATAATGTGCAAACGCAAATGGGAGAAGTACTTTTAAAAGGAGATTTTGATGTAACAGAAGGTGATAATGCGATCTCTATAGATCTAAATGATTTAGAAGTTGGTCGTTATCAAATGGCAATAAAAGTAAAAAATGAGATTAGTGTGATTCTGGTGAAAAAAGTAAATTCATCAGAGTTACCTGCAATAAATTTAGCTACAAAAAATAAAAAGACTCGAAATTAAGATAGATACCCCAAACAATTTAAACCAAAGTAGTTAGAATTATTTTAGATTTCAAATAGTTATATATTTTTGGTTTAAATGATCTAAAAGGAATTTCGCTATAGAGTGAAGTTCCTTTTTTTATGGTGGACGGTAGACGGTGGACGGACGCTTCGCTTGACGGTCTACGAATTGTGAATCCGTCAAGCGGAGCGACCGTCTACCGTCAAGCGAAGCGACCGTATTCAGTCTAAACCTAATTCCTTTCGATAATGCAAATCTTCATTCCCATTTTTTGACCAATAATCCAAGAGGATAGATTTTTTACGTGTGGCTTTTGTTATTAAATTTTTTGCACTTGAACCAAAACCACTTTTGAAAGATTCTTCCCATGAAATAATTTGATGAGGAAATGCTTTTTCAAAAACAATAGTTAGTTTACGATCTAAGTTTTTATAATTTAATTGATACTGCATTTCATTTGCATTTTCTTTTAATTCTGCAGTTGCCTTTTCATTCCTAAAAGGAATGTGTTTGAGTCTTGCGTAGATAGTGCTTGGAATAATGTCAAATTCTCCTTGAGGTAATTGCTTAGGATCAATTCTAATTTTTGCCCATAATTCATCTTCCAACACCGTTTTATCCAGTTTAGTTCTTTTGTCTCCTTCTGATTCAAAATAGGAAAAAAGTTGAGTATCGAAATTATTTTTTTCTAAATTCAATTGCATAAAAGTATGCCCACACCATTCCTGTGAGGAGCTAGTTACTTTTAAAGTATTTGGATGTTTCTTTAAATCCACAGGCGTGAAAGAGGATTGCATGATGGAATAAGGGTAAACTCCAGTATTGAATTTTCGAGTCATATTTAATTTCAAAACAGGAATAGCGTCCTTAGGATTTGCGGAAGGATTGTCCAGTTTGACTTGTTTCTTTTTTGAAAAATCTTCAGTTACAAAAATAAGAACCGCATCACCTTTACGGATTTCTCCATAGCGTGCTTGCTCCAATTCATAACTTGTAATTTCTGCTTTTCCTTGGTACCAATACCTATTAAAATTATCAGAACTATTTTTTGTAACCATAGCAAATTGATTGGGTGTGGATTTTGGAGGATTCACTTCAGTTCCACAATTGAAGATGGATAAACCTAATATTAGTAAGAGAAGTAATTTTAAGGATTTCATGATTCTTTTTTTTATCAAAACAAAAAAAATGAAATAAGGTTTTTCCCATAAAAAAAAGGTGGTAGCAATTGTCGCTACCACCTCATTTTTTTATGCTAAAATGAATTATAAATAAATGTGAACAATTACTTAAATCATTTTGAATTAATTTCTATCGAATCAAAGTCACATCATTTTTCCCTTTACTCGTGTCATTAGTACCAGTATTGGAATCTACAGTTTGAATTGTTCCATTAGGTAATCTAATCTGAATCAGATATACATAGACATCTGATGGAGCTGGATTACCATCATGAGTTCCGTCCCAACCTTGATTAGGCGTTTCGTTGTCGTAAACTATATTTCCCCATCTATTCCAAACCGTAAAACGGATTACCTCTGCGGGGCCTATATTCGTATTTTCATCTTGACCTTCATAAGTCAGATTAAAATAATCATTTACCCCATCTCCATCAGGAGAGAAAATATTAGGAATTTGATAATCAGGAATTATACCTACGACAGTTTCATTATCAAGTCCCACACAACCCGTAGGATTAGTAACTGTTACTCCAATATTATTATTCCCCTCTTCCAGAATGGCAATGGAAACGGTATTTCCATTTTCATTTAATGTTTCACCATTGAATGTCCATACGAAAATTTCACCACCAACTGGATTGGCCAATTGAGCTGTAAATTCAACTACTGTTCCAACCGTAACTTCTCCCATAGGATCAGTAATGATTTCTACAGTAGGTGTAGGATCTACATAAACAGTAGCTGTATCAGAAACTGCAGGGCAATCTGCAATTGTTCCATTTACAATATATTGAGTAGAATCTGCAGTTGGAGCAAGAGTAACCGTATTTTGATCTGTTGGCCCGACAATGCTTCCGTCTTGTGGAATCCAAGATATATTTCCATCTGCAAAGATTTCTGTATTGGTAACTTGATCACCTGCACAAATTGT
>CAKZSH010000104.1 GCA_937918905.1 uncultured Saprospiraceae bacterium | reverse complement strand
TAACTCCTGTTGCAATTCAGACATATTTAATCCAGTTCCTACTGATTTTATGGCTTCATCTAATTCTGCAATTTTACCCTCCCAATATTTAATATATTTCACTCGACTAAGCGGACTGTAAATATCAGCGTCCTCCAAAATAATTGGAAAAATTCTTTTTGCAAAATCCTTGTTTTCATAAATTTGCGTCAACTCAAACATGCAATTTTCCGATTCCAAATATTTTTTACTGATGACAACAATGATTTTATTTCCCCCTCCTATATCCTTCATAAACTCAACAATGCTTCCTTTATAACCTAGTGCTTTTTTATCTCGAGTTATGTTTACCCCTTTTTCTTTTAGTTCTTTTTCTATTTGATCTACAATTTTTTCACGATCGCCACCCCATGCATAAGAAATATAAATACCTGAATTGCCGTTAGGAGGTGCAGGTGACGGATCACCACCAGGCGTTTTATTTAAAATTTCAGTAGCTTTTTTCATATCAATATCCCCCTCTTCAATGTCATCTACTATTCCAGTAAAACTAAATCTTAATTGATTCATTTGCAGTTTGGCATTATCTGGCGAAATGATTCCGTTCATTCTATCATTTTTCAATCCATGGTAACTACCTTGTTTTAGGATAATTGTATTGTACAAATTTTTATTACTACTACTCGAGGTTAAAGCACCAAGTAGTTCTAGAGCCTCACCAATATCTTTTGTAGAAAGTTTTTTTAAGGCGAGTTGAATTTCTGTTAAGGTCATTTGATTTTTTTTATGGAACCGCCAAATTTATTTGGCAGGTTGTGTAAACGGATAATAAATAATAGATTCGTAAATCCAATCCAATATTCGGTGGTTACGTTTTTCTTTATTAAAAGTGAAAATACATTTTCTCTGAAATAAGTGGAAATAAAATTAGGTTTAAAATAAGATGAATTAAAAACAAAAGAATATAAAATTTGAGAATGAATAAAAAACTATTCGCCACCTTAATCTTCTTTTTTTATAAATCCCTCATTTTCAGTCAGTTAAGTTTATCAGGAATCGTTGTAAATGAAAAAAGCGAACCCCTACCTTTTGTCAATATCCTCATCAATAAAAACCAAACCGATGGAGTGAGTACAGATATTGATGGAAAATTTTTAATTACTTCTGATGACAAAATCGAAACACTTACACTCAGTTATGTAGGATATGAAAATTTGATTTACGTAGTTAAGGAAAATGATTTTGATAAAAGGTTAGAACTACGAATGCAATCTGCCACCTTTAATTTAATTGAAGCAGTCGTAATTGCAGGTGAAAATCCTGCTCATCGGATCATTCGAAATGTCATCAAAAATCGGAACCAAAACAATCCTGAAAAAATGCAATCCTTTCAATGTCTCACTTATAACAAGATCGTTGTAGAATTAATCCCTGAGATGGAAAGCGTTCAAAAGTTTAAAGAAAAGCATAAAGACTCCGACAAAAAACTAAGAAAAAAACAACTCGAAAATTATAAAGAGTTATTACAAAATATAGGAAATCATCACTTGATGGTGATGGAGTCAGTAAGTGAACGCAAGTTTATGTATCCCGAAAGAAATAGTGAACATGTTTTACAAAATAGAGTTTCAGGTTTTAAGAATCCATCTTTTGTAGCCTTAGCCAATGACTTCCAACCATTTTCATTTTATAAAAATCACATCGAAATATTAGATAAGGCTTTCTTAAATCCAATCAGTACCAATAGTACTCGAAAGTATTTTTTCAATATTGAAGATACCTTGTTACAAAAATTGGATACAGTATTCGTTATTTCCTATAAACCTAAAAAAGGTAAAAATTTCGAAGGGCTGAAAGGTTTACTATACATCAATACGGATGGCTATGCTTTGCAAAATGTCATTGCGGAACCCAATGATAAATCATTTATCCAAATGAAAATAGAGCAACGCTACAAGAAGGTAAATGGAAAACAATGGTTTCCCGAACAACTCAATTTTGTTATCGAAGCTACCAAGTATCCTCACAAAACGATAGGCACTCGACTAAGCGGTAAAAGCTATATCAGTCAAGTGCAACTCAATCCTCAACTCCATAAAAAAGATTTTCAAGAGCAAGGTTACACTACGGCTAAAGATGCCAATGTTCGAGCAGATTCTCTTTGGCGAGATTACCGTCCACAAGTACTCTCCTCCAAAGAAGAAAGGACATATGAATATATTGATTCGCTTGGTGCAAAAAAGAAATTTGATCAGATACTTTTAGCATCAGAGGCATTTGCGAGTGGGCGTTATCCTATTGGGGAGTTTGATATTTTAGTTTCTGAAATTTTGAGTTTTAATAATTTTGAAAAAACAAGATGGGGTTTGGGATTAAGTACCAATGATCGATTGAGTCCTTATTTTGAATTAGGAGGCTACGGTGGTTATGGCGTTAAAGATAAAAAATGGAAGTACGGAGGTCATTTGTTATTTAATATTTTACCCAAAGAAAAACTCCGATTACAGTTCAATTATAAAAAAGATCTCAAAGAACCTGCTGCACCTCAATTCAATGCACAACCTCAATTATTCACTCGACAATTATATGCAAGTCGAATGGAAACATGGGAAGATCAATCTGTACATCTCATGGCAAAGTTCGGGCAATCCACTCGGATGAATTTATCTTTTGGAACTAGCAAATGGCAACCTTTGTACGAGTATAAATTTAATGGAAGCGATACTGATTTTGAATCCTTTAGATTTACAGAAGCTGGTGTGCATTTTCGATTAGCATTTCGGGAAAAAATAGTTCGAGTGTTGGGAACAGAAATTTCTGAAACTCGCTTCCCTTTGATTCGACTTTCTTTCAAAAAAGGATTTGATAATATTTTAAAAGGGGAATATAATTACAGTAAAATTTTATTTTCATTGGAAGATAATATTCGGATTCGTAGCGTTGGAGAAACCTTTATTCGACTGACTGCTGCTATGACGCAAGGAGAAATTCCTTACAGTCAATTATATGCTACAAGCGGAATAGGAGGTGGTTTTCAATGGTTTGAAATTCCTTACACCTTTCAGACGATGCAAGCCTACGAATTTCTTTCTGATAGATTTGTCAATCTCTTTTTCGAACATAATTTCGAAACTCTTCTTTTTAAATATAAAAATTTCAAACCTGAATTTTCCATTGCTCAAAATATAGGATGGGGTGATCTTAAAAATTCAGAACTTCATAAAGGCTTTGATTTTAAAACTATGGAAAAAGGATTTTTTGAAAGTGGATTACGAGTGGATAATTTATTGCGATTCAATTATTTTAATTTTATGTATGTAGGGGTCGGAGGTGGCATTTATATTCGATATGGCGCATACGCATTTTCTGCTCTTGAAGAAAATTTAGCTTACCGAATTAGATTAAAATTTTCCTTCTAAAATATTCGACACGTTTTTTTACACGTCTAACGTAGCTGCTGGGTTTTAACCCGCAGTAAAAAAAATCACATTATAGAAAGTCGAATATCGTATTTTTTACTGCGGGTTAAAACCCAGCAGCTACGTTAGACGTGTAAAAAAACGTGTCGAATATTTTAGAAGGAAAATTTTAATCTAATTCGGTAAGCTAAATTTT
>CAKZSH010000103.1 GCA_937918905.1 uncultured Saprospiraceae bacterium | reverse complement strand
GTGATGAACATTTGCCTTTGGATTTTGAACGTAAAGGAAAGAAAATAAAGCGTTTACCAGACTGGCTTTTAAACCACACCAAACGACCTTCTGAACGAACTACTTTTTCTTCTTTTAAGCATTGGGAAAAAGAGGATGAGTTGCAAATGTCAGGTTTGTTAGGCCCTGTCAAAATCATAATTTTTAAAAAAGCAAATCTTTAAAATGATTAGAAAACAATTGGTATTGATGATGAGCTTTTTTTCATACTGCTTGCTTGCAATTTGATATACTTTCTTAATTTCTCTTTGCAAATATTCCATTTCCTCCAGCCTTCTATTTCGTAATGAAAATCCATAAGCCCGATCACATCTAGACTTTTACAGGCACTATCCCATAGCAAATTAAGATCGGTGGAAAAATGAATATTATATTCTACTGCAAAGCCATCTGGCTTTAAGTTCAAATCCAATATGAAGAATTACATCTTTTTTGATGAAAAAATCTCCGCTTTGGAATTACTCTGTTTTTTATAAACCGTTATAAGTTATTTTTTAAGTGTTCCATAGTAGTAAGGAAATACTTTTTTCTATAAAAAAACGCCTTTGCCGATATTCGACAAAGACGTTACTAGCTCTTTTAAAGGAATGTCTTTTTTTATAGTTAGTTTATTTTACACGTTTTAATTTTTTTCCTTCTTCCACAACCAGATGTGCATCATCGTAGCCCAAATCTACAACTTTATTTTGAGTACTCCTAGCTTCTGCTTCAGATTTAAATCCACTTAACAATACAATTGTAAAATTACCTGCTTTGCGTTTTTCAATTTTTCCAAAGTCAGCAATCTGTTGTTCATTGAATCTTTTGGTACTTCTAAAAGTAGCCACCCTTACTTTATAATCTACCTTTGGCAATTCGATAATAGTATCCATTTCTTCTGGAATTTTTTCTTCCTCTTCAACCGTAAGTTGGCGAGCTTGCCTTCCTTCTTCTGCTACAATAAAAGCTTTTGCAAAACCTTTTCTCAAAATAAGTTTTCGAGCTTCCTCTGCTTCTTTTCGAGATTTAAAAATACCAACCCGAACTTTTTCAGCTTTACCATCCTTCATTTTATACACATTGCCATGCTCTTGAAGATTTTCATAAGTTCCAATATTCACTTCTCTGTTATCAAAGTATGCCGCTACTTGAACCGCATAACCTTTTGGTTTTACCACTTCTTCGTTGTAACCTCCTATTGGATCGTTATCAGGAATTGGTGCTTCTATTTCATCTTCTACTACATCATCATTGCTCATCATAACACCGCCACCTACAGTACCATCACTATATGATTGTTTAAATGATAAAACACCTAAAAGACTTTTATCAGTTTTACTGGTAATTGATACTTTTTTATTGGTATTGATATATCCCGCTTTAGAGAATCGAATCACATATTTTGCAGGAGATTGTAATGCTAATTTATATTCTCCCCATTGATTAGAGGTTGTTCGTAAGGTCAATCCTGTTTTTGGATTTGTGGCTTTTACGATCACTTCGCTAACCGATTCATTGGATTCAGAATCAACTATTTTTCCAACATACTCCTCTCCTATTCTTCGCAATTCTACTTCAAAATTTCTAGTTAACCTTTCACCCAAACTATTGATTTTCAGAGCAAAAGGTTTGTAACCTTCTTTTTTAATAATCACGTCACAACCCAATCCTCCAAGCGCTTCAAAGACATATTTTCCATTAATATTAGTTTTATGTGAAGCTTCACCACATTTGGAAAAATCAATAATTGCACCTTCGATTGGTCTAAGGTCAGATTCATTTAAAACCGTAATTATAAAATTATCGGTCATCTTTCTTACCTTATAAATATCTTCATTTCCTTTTCCTTTGTTTCGATTACTAACAAGGTATCCACGGTTTTCTTCTGCATTAAAAATATACCCATAATCATCATAGGATGAGTTAACAGTATTGCCTAAGTGATAAACTTCACCCCAATCTCCACCAATTTTCTCAGCTCTAAAAATATCCATCCCACCTAATCCATGATGATAATCAGAAGAAAAATAAAGTGATTTCCCATCCAAATGAGGTGATACTTCATCTCCAGGTGTATTAATCACAGGCCCTAGATTTTGAGGTACAGACCATCCTGTTGCAGTCTTAAATGCTGCATACAAATCCCATCCCCCAAAACCACCTTCTCGATTGGATGAAAAGTATAATAATTTTCCATTAGGAGAAAAAGCAGGGTAACCCGCAGAATATCCATTCACATTAAAAGGTAATGCTTTTACATTACTCCAGACATTGTTTTCATCAACTTCTGCAATGTACATCGCAAGTGTTCCTCCAGCTTCTGGAATCTGACGAATCCCACTTTCAAATATATTTTTTGTAAAAACTACCCACTCCCCATCTTTGCTAAAAGCAACTGGACCTTCGTTATAGTTATTCTGCAAATCACTTTGAAGTAAAGTTGGTTTTCTTAAAAACCCCTTGTTATCCATAGATGTGATATACAATTGATTATTAGGACTTTCAGAAAATCCTTTTGAACGATTTTTCTTTAACTCTCTTTTGATATCAACTCGCGAAGAACTGTAAACAATATAATCACCAAAAAATGCAGGGCCAAAATCAGATTGAGGTGTATTGGTATTGCTATACTCTTTGTAAACTCTATGAGTAGCTGGTTTACCTTGCAACGAGAGTGCATAATCACAACTCTTGATGAAATGTTCGCCAGTTGCAGCGTCTGATTCTGCATAAGTTTTAAACCAAATTTTAGCATCTTCGTATTTACCAAGTGCCATTAAAACTTTTCCGTAATGCAAAAAATGTATAGGATCAATACCGGCATAATTTACTGCTTTTGAGAACCATTTATCAGCTTCTTCCATTCGATTTAATAATCGGTAGCTATCTGCCAATCGAGCTAATGCTTGTTGCTCGTTTGGATCTTTTTGAATCACTTTAAGATAATTGGCTACGGCAAAAGTGTAGGCATGCAACTCATATTGCTTATTGGCTTTGCTCAATAAGTTTTGTCCAGAAGCCTGAACAGTCATAAAAATGGCTACAAAAAAAAGAGTAATCTGGAGTATGTGTTTCATAATTCCTGTTTTTAAAAAATAAAATCCAAAACTTCTAATGCTTTTTTCAAACACAATAGTATTTGAAAACAACAAAAGATTCGCTGTTTTGAGTCAAATTGTTATGAATATACGATGATTCTGCAATACTTGCAGCCTAGATAACCCTTTGATAATCAAGGGCTTATGTGGGAGATTAGTTTAAAAGAGATCTATAATTTAGACTCTTATAACGACAAAATTAAACATTTTTGGAGACAATTAAGAAAACTTTAACAAGACAATTAAAGGATAAGTTCTTGAAAAAATTATTTCAATTTAAGGAGTGATGTATTTTATAAAAAACATCACTCAAATATTTATATGAAAAAACTACTTATTGAATCACTTTAAAATTATATAAGTTCAACATCTCACTTTTCCAAAATTTTAAAATACCTTAGTCTTTACTATTTTTAGAAAAATAAAAATTAATAAAAATGAAAAACCCGCTAATTTTATTCATTGCAATAATTGGAATGTTATTTTTCCAACAATGTAATTCCAAAAGTGACTCCTCTACTTCTACCTCTAAAACGGAAAAAACAATGGCTCCTGAAAAACAAGACTACGCACTTGCTATCCACGGTGGTGCAGGAACTATTTTAAGAAAAAATATGACTCCTGAAAAAGAAAAAGCCTACCTCGAAAAATTAGAAGAGGCATTAGCAGTAGGTGAAAAAATTTTAAAAGAAGGTGGGACTTCAATGGATGCTGTTACTCAAACCATCATGGTAATGGAAAACTCCCCACTCTTCAATGCTGGAAAAGGGGCTGTCTTTACCAATGAAGGAAAAAACGAATTGGACGCATCTTTCATGGAAGGTAAAGAAATGAATGCAGGAGCCGTTGGTGGTTTGACCAATGTAAAAAATCCAATCCTTGCAGCGAAAGCTGTCATGGAAAATTCTGAGCATGTTTTGTTAACTGGCAAGGGAGCTGAGCTTTTTTCAAAAGAACAAGGTTTGGAAATTGTTGATCCAAAATATTTTTATACTAAACGAAGATGGGAAAGTTTGCAACGTGCCATAAAATCTGAAAAAGTTGAATTGAGTGAAGATGAAGATAAAGATGGTGATAGAAAACATGGAACTGTGGGGTGTGTGGCTTTGGATAAAAATGGAAATCTCGCTGCTGGAACTTCAACAGGTGGAATGACCAACAAACGATACAATCGTTTTGGAGATGTTCCAATTATTGGTGCAGGAACCTATGCCAATAACAATACTTGTGCTGTAAGTTGTACGGGGCATGGTGAGTATTTTATTCGTTGGGCAGTTGCTCATGATATTTCTGCTATGATGGAGTACAAAGGGGTTGATTTAATAACTGCTTCAGAAGTGGTTATTAATGATAAATTGGTAAAGGTAAATGGTTCTGGTGGTGCAATTTGTGTAGATAAATATGGAAATGTTTCGTTACCGTTTAATTCAGCAGGAATGTACCGAGGTTTTGTAAAAGCAAATGGAGAAAGAGGAGTTGCTATTTTTAAGGAGTAGCGTTTTTTGAAAATCGAATATTGGTTTTTACGATTTAGCGGAATATCGAATATGGGAATATCGAATATGGGAATATCGAACATTAGAACAAGGATTTACGATTTGAGAAGTTTGACGAATATTTTTGATCACCATTTTTCGACAAAACTTCTCAAATCTTAAATCCTTGTTCTAATGTTCGATATTCCCATATTCGACATTCACTACACGTATTCTTCATCAAAATCAGCCTCCATTTCCAAGCCACGAGGTTCTAATCGTTTAACAGTTTCCGTTGCACCTGCTACTGCAGCCAAAGGTGGTGCTACTAAAAATCCAATTCCCGTTCCGATCAACAATAAAAATGCCGTACCATTTCCAATTGCCAACCAACGAAATCTTTTGACAAAACGAGCACTATCTCTTACTGAAAAATGACCTTCCAAAGTATAATCCATATTTCCAAAACCTGCATAATAAGCTTGAATCAAAAAGATCAAAACCATACATGGAATACTAAACATTGGAATTAAACCGAGAAGAAATAAAGGGATAATATAAAATAATTCGCGAATGATATTTCGCAAAGCGATGGTGATCCCTCGAAAGAAATCTTTGACCGCTTGGACAGCATTAAAACCTGAATATTTTTTATAATCTCCAGTCATATGTTCTTCTACCTTTTGAGCTAAAGGTGTCATGAATGGAGAAACCGCAGCAATCACAAGATGTTTAAAAACGACTAATCCAACTAACCCAAAAAGAATTTTCAACAACCACCCTCCTATTATTTCGCCCCAAGGAATCCAAGGTAAAAGCCATCCAATCAGGGAACCTGAAATTGCTGAAATAGAAAAAAACAAACCAGTTGCCAACAATAAACTGATAACAATCGGAACTAAAAAATATCCCCAAAGTCCTAACCTAGAGATTGTTCCAAATGCTGAAAAATAAGATGTAAAACCTGCAAAGAAATCTTTTATCATAATAAAATTTTATTGTTTGATGCGAACTTAAAAGGCTTCTGAACAAAAGGAAAGTTTTTCTCTACTGGAAGTTATTTTTTTTAGACAAATGATGATTGAGGGGTGATTATAGATTATGGATTAAGGGATAATGAGAAATAATTAGCATTGTTTTTTTGATTCAAAATTAAGGATTCAAGATGGTCGAAAAAACGTGAATCCATAATTTTGAATCAAAAAAAATAACTGGTAATTCGAACAAATCACGAATTACCAGTCATTTTTTACTAAAATCAGAAACCAAAATTAAGCTGGCTTTGTTTTACGAACTCTTTTAGTTTTAAAAAATTCTACAATTTGCTTTTCATTCATAAAACCGAAATCCAAGAAATTAACTTTTACAAAACGCTTAACATCTTGATATGCTTTTCCACGTTTGTCAATAAATTTCTTAGTTAATTTCTTCACGTATCGCATACACAATTCTTTCAAGTTTTGATTGAATTGTTGGTTATCAAAAATACCCATATAGGTTGGGAATATTTTTGCTAATTCAAAAAACTCTTGGTAATCATTTTCTTCTAAGTTTTCGATGAACCTTACAAAGTATTTGTAGATTGTAGCACGAACACATTCATTGATGGGAGATTTTCCTGGATAAGAATTATAAAAAACTTTTACTGCCTCAATTGTATCTTCGTTGAGATAAGTTTTTCTGTGAATATCATCCAAAAGATTATATAACAATTTTACTTTATCTTCCTTACTTTGATCCACTAGTGAAGATAATCTTTGATCAGCAGTACCGTCTAATTTCAAATCTCCACTATGAATTTCTAAAACTAAATCCAACCATTTATCATCAAAGTTTTCAATTTCATCTCGGCTACGATTAAAATGAGTTTTTAATTCTTCTTGGCTGGCGTCATCTCTTTCAAAATAAAAACCATAGTAAGCCAACATTTGGATATACTCATCAGTCCCTTGAAATTCAGGTCTATTTAAAAAGTCCTTCATGTCAGGGATAAAACTGGAATTATTTCCACCGAGCTGAACACGATGTTTTAAAAACAACAATACTTCCGAGAATTGAACTTTCAATTCTACTTTGTTAGTCGGAAAATCAGCAGCAAAATAGTTTTCATTTCGGAACTGATTTTTATATCGAGCCAAAGCAATTTTACGCTCTTTTAATTCTCTATATTTTGTAATCTTTTGACCTTGAAGAAAATATCGAATTCTCTTATTAGCAATATCATTCACTAAGTTGGTGATCCAAATATCACTACTCATTGCAAATCCCATTTGAATAGTTTGACCTATTCTTTTTCGAATAATATCGAAATTTGAGGAGTTTACAACTGCCATCAATATCTCCTTAAAGTGAGATTGAGGACGTACATATTTAAAGTTATCGTTGATTTCGCCACGAAGTACAGCAAACCCTAAAATACGAGTGATATACATGCCTTCATATTCATCATTCAACAACTCTTTTTCAAAAGTCACTAACTGCAAAGGATGATTAGCTGCTACTTTTTTATATAAATCAGCAATACGTGGTTCAAATGCTTCCCGCAAGGCTAAATAATCCTCCTCTTCCTCTTCATCTAAATATTTTACTAAAATATCGGATGCTTGAATATCTTTTTGAATCAATTCCAACCCTGTTAGGTATTCTGGATTAAGTGGTTTCATAAAATCTTTTTTTTTGATGGAAAAAACTTCCATCGTATCGTTTTTTAAATAGAAACCTGGAGGAGCAATTAAGCTCCCCCAGGTTCCATATATCGTTAATTTAAACTTTAAATTCTGAAGGTTAAAACAAATGTAACAAAATCAAATGAAAATATTTAATCATGTTAATTTTACTTAGAAATTAAGCCTTTAACAAATATCAATAATTTTAATTGTTGATTACTCTTCTTCTCCAGAAGCTGTTACAACTTTACCGCCGTCTAACTCATCTTGCCATTTCTTTAAGGCATCCCATTCACCATCAACAGCCATCTTTGCTTGTTGTCCCCAAGTTGTTGGGTCATGTGAAGCAAGGCTATTAGCAGCTAAAATTTCTTTTACTTTATCCGCAGGAGTTTCTGACAATTGAGCAAAAGTTTTGATTCCATTATTGCTTAAAGTTTCAGCAATTTTAGGACCAATACCTTCAATAACAGTCAAATCATTAGTTGCATCAAAAGATTCTGTAGCAGGTGCTTCTGCAACTTTTTCTTCAACAACAGTTTCTGTAACAACCGCAGCAGCAGCTACAGCCTCAACAGGTGCTGGTGCAGCTTTTTCAACAGCAGGTGTTTCCTCAACAATTGGTGCAACTTCTTCAGTAGCAGGTGCTGCTTCAACAACTGGTGCAGCTTTCTCAGCAGCAGGTGCTGCTTCAGCAACTGGCGCAGGTGCATCACCTGAAAGAGATTCAATAGTTGTTTGTTCAACTGATTCCGCCATAGATTTATTTTCTACAGGTGCAGGAGCACTTTCAGTCAGTTCAGATTTGACAGCAGCTTTCTGCTTAGCAGGAGCTTTTCCATTAATTCTTTCGTGAAATTTACGGATTTCCTCCATAGTCTCTGCCCGACGTTCGGCAATGCGAACTTCTTTTTTATCAATCCAATCTTGGTACATTTCCATAGCCTTTTCTTCTGATAAAGCCCCCTTACGGACACCTCTCATCAAATGCTTACGGTATAATACACCTTTGAATCGAAGAATAGCACGAGCGGTATCAGTAGGTTGTGCACCTTTCATTAACCATTCGTAAGCACTATCTCGGTTGATTTCGATTGTGGCAGGTTTAGTCATTGGGTTATAAGTTCCCAATTTCTCAATGAATCGTCCGTCTCTAGGAGCTCTCGCGTCCGCAACGACGATGTGGTAAAAAGGTGCTTTTTTACGGCCTCTTCTTTGTAGTCTAATTTTTACTGGCATTTCTGCTAAAATTTACTTGGTTTAACCATACCCAGTTGATTACAATATGTAACGGTGGGTTTTTAACGGGCACAAAGGTAGGATATTTTTTGGGGAAAAATGGGTTTATTTGCTTTTTTTAAAAAATATCTTCGTTGTTTGAACGATTTTTATTCTTCTTTTGTGATTATTCAGCATTGAATTTACACGAGTCAAGGTTTGACTTAAAACAAGCCTTTTCTATTGATATTCATATTTCAAATCCTGACTTTAACCTGACTTTAAAGTGTCTTGGGTCACAAAATTATGACCCAAGATAGGCTAAAATACCTCAACATATTTTTCTTAACACCCTTAACTAAAGATTATGGATGTCGAAAATCGTTCTATTTTCTAACTTGGATTCAAGTTAAAAGAACAATCTTGAATCCTTAATCCATAATTTTGAATCTCCAATATCTTTTACAAACAAGTACCCAAACCTCATTATTACTTAAATATTATGGTTGAAATATCTAATATAGGTCAAAATCTAATCTGAAGAAACATATTACTCATATTCGACTTTATTCCTATGTTTCATTACAAACCTTCTCAAAACCCTTGCAAAATAAGGGTATTTTAACTTGAACGGAAAACCGTTCAATACTCATTTGGTGGTTTTGTGTGTTTTTGTTGTGCTATGAATTTTAATCTAGTTTGTTAAATTCGTAGGACTGTTTAGTCAACTTAACAAAACTAGTAATGGCAAATCAACATATTTTAAAAATACTTAGTGTATTTTTTATTTTAATCTTACCTACGGTTAACTTTAGTCAATACTCTACCACCATTTGTCAGACAGAAACTGATGCGGTAGTTGATACAGATAGAAGTGACTGGGCTCGTGCAAATCAAACCCCTCCAAATGAAGGGTATCAACATAATTTTGATCCTCCTACCCTTCCTTGTGGACTTAACAATCCTAACTTAACTTCAGCAATTTCTACTGTTACCATTAACACTATTAATGTTAATCCTGGATGTAATGGTATTTCAATATTTGGTAATTTATTCTTGAATTGTGCCATACCTGCTCCTACTTTAGGATGTCAAGTTTTTCAGGATGTGCTTTCTCCTGGTTGTGGAACTTTTAGTGGTACTCCCAACCCTGGAACATATACTTATAATATTTCAAATTGTAATAATGTAAATGCAAACGATATTATAGGAATTGATATCGTACCATCTACGGGTTTTGGTAGTTGCCCTCAAGTTGGAGATTTAATTTCAAGCGGAAATATTACAGTAACCTATCAAATCTGTGTTGAATATACTTATGACCAATCTGTTCCTTCAAGTTGTGCCAATACAGTAGCTCAAAACTGTAATGATAATGACCCATGCACCACCAATGATGTTGTGATGGTAGATGATTGTGATAATACTATTATTTGTGTGCCTTGTGCTGGTACGCCAACTGCTTCTGCATGTACGAGTACGACTTCTTTGCCTTGTAATGATAATGATCCATGTACTACTAATGATATTGAAATTGTAGAAACTTGTGATAATACTATTGTTTGTGTGCCCTGTGCTGGTACGGCTGTTCCTGCTTGTACGAGTACAACTTCATTACCTTGTAATGATAATGATCCATGTACTTCCAATGATGTTGAAATTGTAGAAACTTGTGATAACACTATTGTTTGTGTACCATGTGCTGGTACGGTTGTTCCTGCTTGTACAAGTACAACTTCATTACCTTGTAATGATAATGATCCATGTACTTCCAATGATGTTGAAATTGTAGAAACTTGTGATAACACTATTGTTTGTGTGCCCTGTGCTGGTACGGCTGTTCCTGCTTGTACGAGTACAACTTCATTACCTTGTAATGATAATGATCCATGTACTTCCAATGATGTTGTAGTTGTTGAAACTTGCGATAATAATATTGTTTGTGTGCCATGTGCAGGCACGGCTGTTCCTGCCTGTACAAGTACAACTACTTTGCCTTGTAATGATAATGATCCATGTACTTCCAATGATGTTGTAGTTGTTGAGGCATGCGATAATAATATAATCTGTGTTCCATGTGCAGGGACAGCAGTTGCCGCTTGTACAAATACAATGGTTATCTCTTGTAATGATAATGATCCGTGTACCATTAACGATGAACAAACTGTTGAGGCATGTGATAATTCCATCGTCTGTGTACCGTGTGCGGGAACACAAGCACCTGCATGTACAAATACATTAGTAATTCCATGTAATGATGGAAACCCATGTACTTTTAATGATGAACAAACTGTTGAGGCATGTGATAATAATATTGTCTGTGTACCATGCCAAGGAGTACCTGCTCCTTCTTGTGTAATAACAACTGCTTTACCTTGTGATGATGGAGACCCTTGTACTATTAATGATGAGATTACGGTTGAATCTTGTGATAATTCAATAATCTGTGCGCCGTGTCAGGGTACGCCAGTTTCTGCCTGCGCATTGATTACAGTATTGCCATGTGATGATGGAAATCCATGTACTATCAATGATGAGGTTACGGTTGAATCTTGTGATAATACAATTGTTTGTGTGCCGTGTCAAGGGACACCAATTCCTGCCTGTATCAATACAACTGTATTGCCATGTGATGATGGAGACCCTTGTACACTTAATGATGAAATAACAGTTGAAGCTTGTGATAATTCTATTATTTGTGCGCCATGTCAAGGAACTCCAGTTCCTGCTTGTGCATTGACTACAGTTCTGCCTTGCGATGATGGAAACCCGTGTACTTTAAATGATGAAATAACAGTTGAGTCTTGTGATAACTCAATTGTTTGTGTGCCATGTGCAGGTACGACTATTCCTCCTTGTACCAATATAATAGTATTGCCTTGCGATGATGGAAATCCTTGCACTATTAATGATGAACAGGCTGTTGAATCTTGTGATAATTCTATTGTTTGTGTACCATGTCAAGGGACTGCATTGGATTGCAGTACTGGTACTACAACTGTTCTGCCTTGTGATGATAATAATCCGAATACCTTCAATGATGAGGTAACTATTTTAGATTGTGACATGTCTGTTTGTGTACCTTGCCAAGGGACGCCTGTAAATTGTTCTAACGGAACAACTTCTGTGGTTACTTGTGATGATTTAGATCCGTGTACAATCAATGATGAACAAACTGTTTTAGATAGCGATGGAACTATTTGTGTACCCTGCCAAGGAACGCCGACTGATTGTGCTAACGGAAATACTTCTGTTCAACCTTGTGATGATAATGATCCGAATACCTCTAATGATGAAGTTACTATTTTAGATTGCGATGGATCTGTTTGTATTCCTTGCCAAGGGACGCCTGTAAATTGTTCTAACGGAACAACTTCTGTAGTTACTTGTGATGATTTAGATCCATGTACAATCAATGATGAACAAACTATTTTAGATAGTGATGGAACTATTTGTGTACCCTGCCAAGGAACGCCGACTGATTGTGCTAACGGAACAACTTCTGTTCAACCTTGTGATGATAATGATCCGAATACCTCTAATGATGAAGTTACTATTTTAGATTGCGATGGATCTGTTTGTATTCCTTGCCAAGGGACGCCTGT
>CAKZSH010000102.1 GCA_937918905.1 uncultured Saprospiraceae bacterium | reverse complement strand
CAAATTCATGTTTTTGTAAATTAAAGGAAATTGAGAAAAGTTGTTTTAGCTAAGATAGGAAAAATTCGGGTAGGTTCTTTTGCTATCATTTTAAGTGTTAGCTGAAAGACGATTCTTGTGTTTTCTTTGGACGTATTTTTTGAACGCGGAAGGAAAGGAAGAAGGGAAAAAGGGAAGACGGATTTACGATTTAAGAAGTATTTCGAAATTTGGTGATTCTAACTTTCACTAGTATTCGACATACTTCTCAAATCATAAATCCGTCTTCCCTTTTTCCCCTCTTCCTTTCCCTGTCTTTCGATATTTTTTCCTACAACAAAACCACCTTCCCCAAATACCCATCTTTTGTAGTCAAATAATACATTCCCTTTTCCAAATCCGAAACATCCTCCATCCTCTTTTTATCCAAATCAAAAGTACGTACTTTTTGTCCTAACGCATTTCTCAAATCAACTTGAATAATATCATTACTTTCCAATTCCAAAATCAAATATTCATTGGCTGGGTTTGGATAAATTTTTAATCCTAAGGATTGCGCCAAATTTGAAACAGAACTAGGGTCGCTATTAAAATCATTAAAAGTAGGTACACCTGTCGAAAATTGCCCAGTTCCATTTGGCTGACGAGCATAACTAATATCGGTAGTTTGATTTCCAAAAACTACTTTATCCACCACCTGCAAATTGCTATTGATTAATAATAATTCTTCCCCCGTTGCTGATAATTTAAAATCAGCATGAAGACCTTGTTGCATCGGATCGCCATCCAACCAAACAATTAAAAATCCATTTCCATCAATCGTTACATTTGGAAATTGATATTTCATCAAGTCTGTAGGATCATCTGACAAATAGTATCCATCTAAATTTATAGCTGTAGAAGTATTGTTATATAACTCTACCCAATCATCAAATTCTCCATCTTGATCGGCAATAGTTGCATTATTCGAAGCCATCAATTCATTAATCACTACATCGCCAAATGTCGTCAAATTATAAAAATCTTCCTCCGCACGTTCAGGAGAAAAAACACCTACATCCACTCCTGAGTCCTCTGCATAAATATAATATTCGACACCTTCAATTCCTATCGAAACCATTCCTCCATACACCCCATCACCTGCCGCTCCATCATTATGATTACCGTCATCATACATTTGTTCTTTTTGAAAAACCTGAGTCAAATTATCTCGAAATCCAACATATGCGTAGTCTGCTCCACTTATTTCAGCTGTAATTGTAATTGTAGTGTTAGGTACTACATTCAAGGGGAAATGCCCAATATTACTAATGGTTGGAGGGGTTTTCATAAATTCAGAATGCCCCAAAAGATAAGTCAACCGATTATTCATTAATTCTGCAATTCCAGGAATATCCACCATATTTCCATTATAGTCAATCGTCACCGTACTATTCAAATTATCATTAAAATTAGCGACCGTGTACAGTTTGTTAGGATCAGTACCATAATCGGTTGAAATCAAGTTAACCAATTCTTGTGCCCTAGTCGCATACCAACCACTATTGACAACTTCTTGAAGCATCGTTCTGAAATGCGCAATATACATTCTTTTGTAAACTGGATTTTGTAAGATCAATTTTAACAAAGGTCGAAAGTCATCATTAGTTCGGGTAAGCGGATCGAAATTTTGTAATTGACTCAAGGTTAAATCTGGTTGCCCCTCATCCAATTCTTGATCGCCACCGAAGGTTTCATTAAAATCCCAAACAAACGTATTGAATCGTTCATTATCATCTTTAAACAAATAATAATTAGAAGGTTCTGCTCCTAAATAGCTATCCAAATTCACCAATAAATTATTCAATGCACACATCCAAATCGCGCGATCTATATTGAGTGACGTTTCTATCGTATTTGAACTCTGCCCGATTTCATTGGTCAAAGCAGCCAACTCATCCCATGCCGTAGACAAGTCCGAAAGTCGATCATAATAATCTGGATAACAAGCACCATCTGCTCCCAAGTATTGCAAAGAAGAACCTAGTCCCTCTGTACAACCTGGCCCCGGAGGATCAATGTTATTATCAGGACTACAATTAATAAAAGTATTATCTCGATCCGAAAGAAAATTTCTCGCCATCAAATCTTTATCGACATTTTCAATATTAGCGTACATTCCATGAAAACTTCCATTGATAAAAACTTTAGCAAAATTCGCTTTGGGAGAAGGCATATATTGATTGGCAATATCAAACCCTAACACTTCTCTTACAAAAGATGGATCTTTAGCACCATTGTTTAATTTGAGTGTTTGGTATCCATCATAATCATGATTTTTTATAAAATCCAATTTAATATTGAGTGGATTTTTTCCTTGTGCAGCATCATAAGTAGCTCCACCTCTATATCGAATTCCAACACTATCAAAACTTTCTCCATTGATTTCGACAGTTGCAAATAATCGATCATTGCCTACTGCAAACAAATCATCTAATTGTTGATCCCAATTAGCATCTTCAAAAGTGATTTCAATAAGTGTAATTCCTTCAGGATTATAAAGTGATTGTGCCCAACTATTTTGAAATAAAATTAGGACTAGGAATAAAGTGAAACAGATTTTTTTCATGTTAATAAATGATTTGATTGTTAGCTTTCCTTAAAGATTTAAGGTTTTTAAATACTACGCGTTTTCTACGAAAACCGTTGCTTTTGAAATGTTTCTTTGAAATTCAATTTGGAGTTACTCAACTTTTATAAATGTAAAAATAATTTTTCCTTTTTAATTTTCACATTACCCCTTAGTCAGTTATTTAGCATAAGTACATGTTTGAATATTCAATATTCCCTAGCGTTTCGGTCTCTTAAAACATAAAAAATTAGGAGGCAAAACAAATTTTCAATTTTTAGGGACTAGGAATTAAATAATCTACCCAGATGACGAGGTTGTTTTTTTCTTTGAGGAAATGTAAAAATTAAGGCATACCCTGCGGTACGGCTTCATTTTTTCATGAAGTCAAAGAGAAAAAGAAGCCGTCAGGTGGGTAGATTATTTATTTCCTAGTCCCTAAATCAACTTTTTCAAATTAAATATCTCCAAACATGAGTACTACTTTAATCAATCCAGTTTTAACTCAACAAACAAAAGAAATCAAACGAATTTTTAAATTGCAATTGGAAAACCAATATAACCTAGGAAATTCCTCTGCCTCTGAGCGAATTGCAAAATTGAAAAAATTACACAAAGCAGTTTTAAAATATAGACCTGAAATTAAAGAGGCATTGTTTAAAGATTATCGTAAACACCCAAGTGAAGTTGACTTATCAGAAATCTATCCTGTAACTTCTGAAATCAAACATACCAAAAAAATGTTGCGAAGTTGGATGAGCAACCGTTCTGTTTCCACTCCCCTTGCGTTGATGGGTTCTAGTTCCGAAATAAGGTATGAACCTAAAGGAGTAGTATTGATTATATCTCCTTGGAACTTTCCTATTAATTTAACTTTAGGGCCTCTGGTTTCTGCCATTGCTGCAGGAAATGCTGTTATGATAAAACCTTCAGAAATGACACCTAATGCTTCTGCATTTATGAAAAAAATGTTGGAGGAAATTTTTGAAGAAAATGAAGTTGCGGTTGTAGAGGGTGGAGTTGAGACTTCAACTGAGTTACTTAAATTACCATTCAATCATATCTTTTTTACAGGTGCGCCGAGCATTGGAAAAATAGTGATGAGAGCTGCTGCTGAACACCTTACTTCCGTAACATTAGAACTAGGCGGTAAATCTCCAACCATAGTTGACGAAACTGCCAACATAGATACTGCTGCAAAAAGAATTGCTTGGGGAAAATATCTTAATAACGGACAAGTTTGTATTGCTCCAGATTATTTGTTTGTCCATGAAAGTAAGAAAGAAGCATTTATAAAAGCATTTAAAAAATACATGCACAAATTTTATACAGAAGACGCTTCCAAGGAATCTTCCTATGCAAGAATTGTAAATAACCGTCATTATAAAAGAGTAAAAAGTTATGTGGATGATGCTGTTGCTAAAGGTGCAAAAATAGAAGCTGGAGGAAATTTTGATAGTCAACAAGATTATATTGCTCCTACTTTGATGACTAATGTTTCGAAAGATTCCTCATTGATGACAGAGGAAATTTTTGGTCCTATTTTACCTGTTTATAGTTTTACAAATATTGATACAGTCATTCAAGAAATCAACAGTCGTGAAAAACCATTGGCACTTTATATTTACAGTAATCGGAACAAAAACATAAATCATATTATTAACAATACTCGTGCAGGCGGAACTTGTATCAATCAAAATGCTGTTCATTTTTTCAATACAAACTTACCATTTGGAGGTTCCAATAATAGTGGTATAGGAAAGGCGCATGGCTTTGAAGGATTTAAAGCATTTTCAAATAACAGAGGTGTGCTTAAGCAACATATTCCTAATGCACTGGAATTATTGATGCCTCCTTATAATAATTTTAAACAGAAATTAATTGATCTTACAATTAAGTGGTTTTAATCAACTTGCAGCACTAGGAATGAAAAAATTAAAAACACATTATCATCCTGATATAAAGTCTTTAGAAAATAAATCTATTTTCACAAGACTAGCCACAAGAGCCATTGCTACTCAAGGTGATAATATTTTGCTCATGTATACGAAAAGATATGAAGATTACAGTCTCCCCGGTGGAGGCTTACATTCAGGCGAAGACAAAATTGAAGGTATGGTAAGAGAACTTAGTGAAGAAACAGGTGCCGAAAATATTAAAAACATAAAACCATTTGGTGCTTACGAAGAATACCGACCTTGGTATAAACCAGATTTTGACATTCAATATATGATTTCTTATTGCTACACTTGTGAGATCAACAAAGAGCTTGGCAAGTCAAATTTAGAATCTTACGAAATAAAAAATGGAATGAAAGCAATGTGGATTAATATCCATGAAGCTATAAAACATAATGAAAAAACAATAGCTACAAGTGATAAAAAAGGGATGTCTATCGAACGAGAAACTTTTTTATTAAAGTTGATTGCGAAAAGTGTAATTTAATAGCATTCGTCATTGGTGATTAAGAGTGTTAAGAAAAATTCGTGATACGCAATTTAGCCACGGACTTTGACGGACTTTACGCTAACGTGTTTCGACTTTTCACGGACTTTTTTATTTTCCTTTGGAAAATATCGAATCATGTTGAAAATTTTCCAAAGGAAAATTTAGGAGTCTTTGAAAAATCATAATACGTCACGTCAGCGTAAAGTCCGTAAAGGTCCGTGGCTAAAATACCTCAAAATATTATTCTTAACACCCCTCATTGATAATTAGTGATTCGTTGATCCAAACATTAAAAATATGGATTCAATAGTTTTCGATACGAATCACCAGTTACCAATCACTAACAAAAACACCCTAATTATTTGTCAAAAAAAATATCCAAATACAGTCATATATACACCTTCAATTTCAACCATCATCATATCGAATTATGCATGTTGGAATCAAGACAAATTTTTGAGAAGGAAGCAAAAAATAAAATGCTCTTTTCAAATATTAAAGTTGACCCTTCCATTAGTCCTTTTATAAAAAACAGATTGGATATCATTTCATCCTCAAAAGATTATTCTGAACTATTAAAAAAAATCAAGAAAGAAAATATCTATACCGATAGATTTAAAGTTGAATATTTGATTTTGGATGGTGATACTAGAGGAAATACTGAAAGACTTGAAAAATCAAGAGATGTTGGTTTTTGTATTGAAGCAGAACCTGATTATTATACTCCTACCGTAATTTATTCCATTTGTAATTTTAACGAAGTTTGGTATTTCGGAATTTTATTAAAAAATAACCCGGAGTGGCAGAAGCACAAAAAGAAACCATGTTCATTTAGCAATTCCATCAATATGGAAATTGCTAAAACGCTGGTCAGTATTTCATCAAAAGGAAATAAAAGTCGTCAACTTTTAGATGCTTGTTGTGGAGTTGGAACTGTATTGTTAGAAGCATGTTTTTCTGGATTCGATATTGAAGGGTGTGAAATCAATTGGAAAAATTATTATCACACTAAAGATAATCTTGTACATTTTGAATATACTGCCAAGGTGCATTGTTTAGATATCAAAGACCTTGATAAAAATTATGATGCAGCCATCATTGACCTACCTTATAATTTACGTTCTTATTCCGATGATTCTATTACCTTAAATATTATTCAATCAACTGCAAGATTAGCGAACCGAATTGTTATCGTTTCTATTTCAGACATCGAACCGATTATTAAAAAATCTGAACTCCAGATTTCTGATTACTGTATCGTTGAAAAAAAAGGGAAATCAAAATTTAAACGAATCATATGGGTGTGTGAAAAAAGAATACCTATTTGAACAAAAGGGAGTGTTCATGAATGTGTGTCTTTGAGCTTGTTCTTCTTAGCCGTCGGATGTAAACCCGACTCTCTCATCAAAAAACGTATGATCTAAACGCTTGATTATCAATGTTTTAAAATCAATATTATTCGACCGAGAGAGTCGGATTTACATCCGACGGCTAAGAAGAAAATTAATAGACACCGTTAAATAAACACCCCCGAACAAAAAAAGACAACTAAAAATTAGTTGTCTTTAACCCCAAAAAACCAAATGAAAACAATCTACATATAAATTTCTTTAATTAATTTTCTTTGCTTTAATATTATAATACAAATATCTGATTAATCTAAAGAAGTTTTAATAGTGTAAACCCACAATTTCATCTAAGTAATTTACCTAGAAGGGATTCCTCAATAAAGTGTGTTTATGATATTTTGACACTTAGCCGTCGTGTGTAAATCCGAATCACTCCCCATCATAACCATCACCATTATTCGTAAAAACTGCTCAAATCATAAATCCGTCTTCCCTATATTCCTTCTTCCCATCACCAATCAATTGGCCGATAATCCTTTAAAAATTTCCCACTCCAATGCTTCCCCGTATTAATTCCATCAAATAAAGGATCCATCACTCTTGCAGCCCCATCCACAATATCCAATGGCGGTTGAAAATCATGAATCTCTTTTTTCCTTTTTGCCAACTCTGCAGGATCTTCATCCGTCACCCAACCCGTATCCACCGCATTCATATAAATCCCAAATTTTGCAAAATCAGAAGCTGCCGTATGCGTCATCATATTCAGCGCAGCCTTTGCCATATTCGTATGAGGATGCCGATCCTCTTTATGCCATCTTTGAAATTTTCCTTCCATAGCAGAAACATTGATAACATGTTTCATCCCCGTATTTTCTTGCTTCATTAATTTCGCTAATCGATTACACAAAACAAATGGCGCCACCGCATTGACCAATTGCACTTCCAACATTTCGTCGGTATTTACTTCTCCTAATTTCAATCTCCAACTATTCGTTTTTCTTAAATCTACTTGCTGCAAATCCGCATCTAATCTTTCTGAAGGAAAAACTTCTTCCTTCACTAATTTGTGATCGATACTATATGGAATCTGCGATAACTTTGCAGAGGCACTTAAACCGATCCCAATTTGTTGGCCGTGCCAAGTGACAGGAAGATTTTTATTTTGAGGATCTTCTGTTCTTAAACTTTTTAATTCTTGAAGGCAAGATTCATGATGGGTTAAAATCTGTTGTGCAGATTTTGGTAGCTCTTGAAAAGGACGTTCCTCGTTAGCCATTAGGTGTTTGTAAAAACCAGCAGGTCGCCTGACCGTTTGAGCCGCATTGTTAATCAAAACATCCAATCGATCATAATGCTTTTCGATATAATCACAAAAAATTTCAACACTTGGAATATGCCTTAAATCCAACCCATGAATTTTTAAACGATGTCCCCATTCCTCAAAATCTGGTTCTTTGGAATAACGCAATGCACTATCTACTGGAAAACGAGTGGTCGCAATAACTGTTGCCCCAGCCTTTAACATCATCAATGTAATATGATAACCTATCTTTAATCGAGAGCCTGTTACTAATGCAACCTGCCCTGCAAGATCAGCAGTTTGGTATCGTTTGGCATAATTAAAATCACCACAGGTTGGACACATACTATCATAAAAATGATGTAAATCATCATACAATTCTTTACAGACATAACATTCTCTTGGAGATGCTAATTTGATTGTTGAAGCAGTATCGATGGCTGCTCCTTCTATCATTTTGGGGGCAATAAAAATGGAGGCTTCTCTGGCACTTCTGATTCCTGTCAATTTTCGAGCGTCTTTATCTTTTTGAATAATTTTCCTTTTTTCTGCTTTTTTGGCATCCTTCTTTCTTCTTAAAAATTCCTCTCTACTTGGTCTAGAAAATAATCCTGCTGCCATGATTAATGCTAATCGTCGGTCTTTGGGTATCTCAAAGATTTGATTGGTATCTGCATTTAAGGTTTCCAAAATGGAAATGCATTGTTCAATTTGTTCGGGGGTAATGGGTGGTGGGTTTTCTTCTTTCGTCTTCTTCATCTTTTTAATGTGGATTTTGGAAGCGAAGGTAGAGATAATAAATTAATTGGAAAGGTTTTGATGAATCTATAGTTTCGGGATATTTTTTTGATAAATGCTGAAATGGAAATCAGGAACTTTTTCAAATATCACTTTATCAAAACGCCCCTGCTCGTTACTAACGGGTGCATAACAAATTGTCGTAAATTTCACTCTTGAAATGGTTTGTGAAAATTTAAGATTTTTTTGAAAAAAAATATTCGAGAAAATTAAAACTCCGAAAGCCACGAATTAACACAAATTTTCTCAAATAGTATTAGTGAGAATTTGTGCAAATTCGTAGCTTTTGAAATATGAATTTTCTCGAAGTCATTTTTTTCAAAAATGGAAGATTTTCACAAATTGAATTTCGATTTGATCGTGATCCTCATTTGGAGAGATATTAAAACGATAATTTGTTGTGCACTCTTACTAACTGTGTTAGTCAGTTTTTAAAATAGATTTATTACCCTTTAAACAATCTAATACAAAATTACATTTTTTTTAATTACACCGAATTTATTAAGAGGTTCTCATAAGTCAAAGCCTGACTTTTAAGTCAGGGCTTGACTCATCATCTATAGCCAATTTTCTAAATGGAAGCATAAAAAATTGTCACCTTACATCCTTCCAATGAAGAACACAAGCAAATCGAATTTAATTTTTGAAAATATCGCAATAAAATTTCTTATCGAATAGAAGATAAATTATACGTAACACCTGCGGTTATTGTCATAAAGTGTAACCAATTTTTGACATAGCCATCTCCTACTCCATTCGTATCGTCAGAGGTACCAACAGCACCACCGCCCAAGTATCGCAAATTTAAAAAAGAACTACCTGACTCATTAAACTCATAACCTGTTCGGATACTAGCATCAAGGATAGCACCTACTACTTCATTGTCACTTCCGTTAAGATAGCTTACAGGTGCGTAAAAACCATCAGCCTCAAATTCTGTAAAAAATTTACTTGAGGTATACTTTCTAGCTCGGAGTTTTAAAATTGGGACTGGTCCAACATTTCTGTTGGTTCTAAATAATGAGCCGTCGTTGGACTCAAAGGAAATAGTCGTGTTCCGTAATTGCAAGGATGCTCCAATTTCAAGATGAAAAGATTCACTTTTTGTCCTCAATTTTCTAAGATAACTCACTCGGTAAAATGGGAAATTATACAGTAACTTGACTCCTGTCGATGCTGGAAAAATCAAACCATCTACCCCTAAATCATCTTTCAAAAGCACTTGCGTTTCTAATCGCAAAGGTTGATAAAGTAAGATAACTGCATTTCGTCCCTTGTTGACCTCTAGTGAAAATCGCTTTACAGGAAAGAGAACATCTTGTCCTCCATCTTCTTGGTAGTCAAAATAATTTCCATCATTACTGAACTGAACTTTATGGGAAAGAACTCCTAAAAAACCAGCCTCCACATTTGCGATTACGTTAACATCTTGAGATGCGTTATTTTGATTTTTGGTTTCATTTTGAGCAATTGTGAAAATTGGAGTTGCTAAGATGAATATTAATAAAACAGTTTTTAATGTCATGTTGAGATTTTTTAATAATTTTATTTAATAGCTATTCCTTCAAGGACACCATCCTCCAATTCTACAATAACTTCATTTTTTCGATTGAATACTTCGTAAGGTGAGTTGTAACCAAGGAAATAAAATTTATCAGTATAAGGTATGTTCTCTCTATCCAATGCTGCGATCAATTTATTCTTATTCACTTCTATTTTTTCATCATTTGCCCATCCGCCAAAAGAAATAGCAGCCACAGTCTTGGCAGGTTCTTGCTTAAATTCTATACTAGAATCATTGGGTTTTGGTAAATTTTCTCTCGTATTTTTCTTAGGTACTAGAAACATCATTGTCGTGGATTCATCACCTAGTGACATAGCGACAGGAGAAGTCATCGATATTTTTTCCTCCTTCTCATTTCCTCCAAAAATATAACCAGCAAGCTTTGAAAAACCTTTTCTGGAAGCCTCATCGTAATCACTACTTGAAAGTTTTACAGAGGTAAACAAACTGGATTCGTAAGTTCGTACTTCGAAGTCCTTAAATTTTTTGTTGACTATGTTAGGATAGGTTTCGATATTTTGTTGTTCATTATAAGCATATACTTGTACAACTATAAAGCCTGTCAGAACTAAAGCGAATAGGGTTAATATAATTTTCATTTTATAGTATTTATTATTTAAAATAATTGAATTTGAAAACATAAGTTAACTATCCAGCATTATCCTTTTTACTAAAAGTTGATTAGTTAATTTGTTTGCTTTGCTATCTAACAAATCAACTAATTCACTTTTTTGGAAAAAATGCTGATGCTGTATAGTTATAATATAAGTATCATTGATACTACAATAAATAGACTCAAAATAGATGTCGTTAAAACGAAAAGTATATAGGTTTGTTCATTCGCTTTTGGTTTGTAAAATTTCTTCCCTTTTGGAGATATTATAACGACATATTGTTATGCCCCTTTCTAAATAGGTTAGAACCTGTTTAGATTTTATTCCTTCCTCTATCTCTACAATGTTAACTTCCTTTACTGTGAGTACTTCGAGCTTATTTGTACAATTGATAATAAATATTCCATAATGCGATATTTACACATTGAATCTCTTCAATATGTTAAAAATTTTATAATTTCACCGCAATATTACAATGTTTAAAAAAGTTATTGCATTTATACATTTTCAGAAGTAAAGTTTTCTGAAAAAATTTGAATCAAACTTTTCGACAAATTCAAAATTCATCATTCATCCCGAAACTTCGCATACGCGTCAACTTAAGAATTACCTATGTATAATAAATTGATTTTCAATACTTTAGTCCCAGGGGGACGATATATTGGTAGAAAAATAATATGGAAAGGAAAATAAAAGAGTTCCAGAGGAACGACATATAAATTTGAATTTTAGAATGATTAAGAATTATATGTCGTCCCTCTGGGACTAACAATACATTTACAGCTTATTTTCTACCAGTATTTCGTACCTCTGGCACTTTACGAACATATATTAAAAAATTAAGTTGACGCGTATGCGAAACTTCGGAACAAAATTTTTCACAGCAACCTAACTGATTTTTGCTTTTAAAAATATCCTGACAACCAACTAATGGCAGGTTCTAAAAAAAGTAACCTTATGAATCTTAAATTTTCAACCTTAGTACTTGCACTAAGTTTTCTATTTGCAAGCCTTTCCGTTTCAGCTCAAAAGACTACCGTATTTTCTGAAGCTCAAATTGCCTACAAAAAAGGTATGGAGTTTTATGATGGTAAAGTATTTGGTTTAGCACAAAATGAATTTCGTAAAACTATTGAGTTGCTACTACCCGTCAATGAAGCTGAAGCTAAATTACTCAAACAAAAAGCGGAATTACTTTTTGCCAAAACAGCCGTTCAACTCGAACAGCCCGAAGGCGAAAATCTAATCATCGAATTTGCAAGAAAATATCAGCCTGATCCAATTGCCAATGAGGCACTTTTGGACATCGCTAATTTTTATTTTGATAGTAAAAAATACGATGAAGCTATGGCATTATTCAATTCTATTGATGCCTATGGTTTGCCGAGAGATCAACGAACAGAAGTGATCTTCAAAAAAGGATATTTGAATTTTATTAAAAAGAAATTCTCTGTTGCAAAATCACAATTCAGATCTATAAAAGATATTCAAAACGAATATTATTATCCTTCTAATTACTACTATGGCATGTGTAATTTTTTTACTAAAAAATACAAAGAAGCCATTACAAGTTTTCAAAAAGTAAGTTCTTCTAAAAAATATAAACCTTACACACCTTATTATATTACTTCCATTTATTTTGCCGAAAGAGATTTCGGTAAAGTCATTAACTATGGTGCAACCAAAGCGGATGATAAAAGAGTAAAAAATCGAGCCGACATCAATCGTTTGGTAGGTCGAGCTTATTTTGAAGAGGGAGAATATACGATGGCTAAAAAATATTTAGAGTATGCATCCAAAAAGGCAAGTAAGATGGATGCGAGTGATTTTTATCAATTGGGGTTTGTACAATACCAATCAGGAGAGTATGAAAAAGCTGGGAAGAATTTTAAAAAATTGAACCGTGAGAAAAACAAAATGGGTCAATTGTCGATGTATTACCTTGCTGATACTGAGCTAAAAAAAGGAGATAAAAGATCTGCTCGAAACGCATTTGCCAATGCAAGTCGATTGAGTTATGATAAAAAAATTCAAAAAGAATCCTTGTGGAATTATGCCAAGCTTTCTTACGAAATGCGATTTGATAGAGATGCAGTTGATGCTTTGCAAAAGATAGATAATCGAGATCCAAATTACACAGAGGCACAATCGCTTTTAGGAGATATTTTTCTCAACACAAGAGACTTCGAAAAAGCAATGCGGATCATTGAACAAATGCCATCCAAAACAGATAAAATCAAACAAACTTATCAAAAAGTAGCTTACTACCGAGGCGTTCAACTTGCTGGCGATGGCGATTTGGAAGGTGCAAAAGGATTGTTTTATAAAAGTTTGGACAATGGTTACGACACTCGAACCAAAGCATTGGCCTACTATGGTTTAGGTGAAATTGCTCACCAACAAAAACGATATAAAGAAAGTAATCAACACTTGACGCAGTTTTTAAATTTGGCAAAAGGAATAAATAATTTACCTGATGGAGCTTCTGTCAATACTGCCAATTATACCGTAGGTTATAATTATTTAAAACAAAAAGACCACGGAAGAGCATTGGGATATTTTCAAGATGCAGTTGCAGGCATCAAAAGAAATGCTCCTTACATTCAAGATGAATATGTAAAAAAGCAAGTGCTTGCTGATGCTACTTTACGTGCAGGTGACGCATTGTTTAAACGAAATAAATACAATGATGCCATTGGATATTACAATGAAGCTATAAACAAAAAATACGCAGGTTATGTGTATGCATTGTATCAAAAAGCAATCATAGAGGGACTACGTGGAAATCCAACCGATCAAATTATTGCATTGGAAAGATTGACAGAACAATATCCAAGTTCTGAATATACGGATGATGCATTGTTGTCTTTAGGAAATGCTTACCAAGATATTGGACGTACGAATCAAGCGACCAATGCATTTAAAAAATTGGTTCGAAACTTCAAAGGAAAATCTAATTTGGTCAATCAAGGACTACTTAAATTAGGATTGATTTCTTACAACTCAGGTGATGTCAACCAAGCAATTAAATACTATAAAGATGTATTTAAAAATAATCCAGATGCAAAAGAAGCAGATGGTGCATTGGCTGCTTTGGAAGAAATTTATGTAGATGATTTAGGGCAACCTGACAACTATCTTCGATTCAGAGAAAGTCTTGGAAGTGGTTACGATGTCTCTACCGCTTCAAGAGATTCTATCAATTTCAAGTCTGCGATTTCTCAATTTGAAATTGGAAATTACGATAAAGCGATTACAAAATATACGGAATACATTTCCAAATTTCCAAAGGGTCGATACATCATTGAAGCTCACTACCAGCGAGGGGAATCATATACTTCTTTGGAAAAATATTCTCAAGCCTTACGAGATTATGAATACGTAATAAATAAAGGGCAAAGTAAATTTTACGAAAAAGGGTTACGAAAGGCAAGTATCATTGCTTACAACTTTGAGAAAAATTTTGATAAAGCTTACACCTTTTATAGCAAGTGGGCGGAAGTAGCAGGAAGTGAAGAATCGAAATTTGAAGCACAACTAGGAACACTCCGAAGTGCTTACAGAACTGGTCGTACTGATGCTGTGTATGCTATGGCCAACAAAGTTTCCAGTAATCCAAGAGCATCGCAAGATCAAATAGGTGCTGCTAATTTTTATTTAGGAAAAATGGCATTTGATAAAAAAGATTGGGATCGAGCGTTAGCTTCTTTTAACAAAGTAATTACCAATACTAATGATGAAAATACAGCAGAAGCTAGATTCTCAGTTGCCTACATTTACTATGTACGGAGAGATATGGATGTTGCGGAAAATGCTGCAATGAATGCGATTCGTGAAAATTCCAGTTACCAAATTTGGGTCGCTAAAAGTGGGTTATTACTAGCTGATATTTATGTTGAACAAAATAATTATTTTGATGCAAGAGCATTGTTAGAAGGAATGATTTCTAGCTACGAAGGAGACAACGAAGTCAAAGTACAATACGACGAAGCAAAAAGAAAGTTAGCTGCTCTTAATGCAACAGAAAATCAAAACAACAGTTTAACTAATCCAAATAGCGATGTTTTGGAACTCGATGATACTGGAAATTAAAGTAACCGCCAAATTCATTTGGCTGGTTGATCTAAATCATAGAACATCAATCTTAAATAACACCCAGCCAAATAAATTTGGCGGTTACATCAAAACCAAAAAAGAAAACTTTTAGAAAAATCTCGTTTTTTGATAAATCCTGTGGTCAGATAAAAGTTGGAAACAAAAACGACCGAAGTGTAGTTTTCAATTTTTACCTGACTTAAAACACAGGACTTATCAAAAAATCAAAAATGTAAAAAAATGAATTTTTTAAAAAATATTTTTCCAATAGTATTATTATTTCTTGTCCAAATGGTATGGGCTCAACCTGGAAATGGTGGACTGGAAACAAGTGAAGTAGAGGTAATCAAGGAATTTGAGGCACGATTAAAAGATACTGAAAAATTAAAAGTTCTGCCGGGATTACCTCCTTTGGATAAGACACCTCGACAGTTAAATTATAATGTACCCACCAAAACGGTACCTATTGAATATCCTGATCCTTCGTTGCGGCCTATTGCCTTGAGAAGGGGTAAAATTGAAAAAGGATACAAAGGATTTGTAAAACTTGGCTACGGAATTCCAGCTTCTCCTTATGGTGAATTAGGATATAATTTTGGAGGTGGAAAAGAACCTTACAATCTTGGGATTCATGTCATGCATAACTCTGCTAATTTTGATAAAGACTTTGAACATCAAAGGTATTCGTTGACTGATGCTCTACTGAAAGGAACTTATTATTTAGAAGAAGGAGGAATGGCTGTGGGTGGTAAATTAGGATTTACTTCTGATGCAGTTCACTACTTTGGTTATGACCAAGCAGGTGGAGTTGCTGGAGGAGACACCAGCCTTACAAAAGAGCAGGTTCTACAAAAATTCAATACTTTTCAAGCGGGTTTCAATCTTTTTAATGGAGAGCGAAATGATATGGATGTAAGTTATAGTGCAGGGGTTGATTTTTACAACATGACTGATAATTTTTCCTCAAGTGAATTAGGGTTTGATTTGAATTTGACGGGAACAAAATGGTTTAATGAAAAACATCCTTTATCACTTACCATTAGAACTGATTTTACAACTTACGAAGACACCGTCAAACAAAATTTAAATAACTTTTTCTTACAGCCTAATTTTACATTTCACGATGATAAATTTAGATTTAAAGTAGGAGTTAATTTAGTCTCGCATGATGATGAATTTGATTTGTTACCTGACTTAGAAGCATCCTTTGCTTTGCTAGGTGCAAGGCTTGCAGTATTTGGAGGTTGGAAAGGAGACTACGTCAAAAACAATTTTAAAAACTTGTCTGATTACAATCCTTATATTTATACCTACGAAAAACTCGACATAAGAAATACACGATACAATCAATATTATGGAGGGGTAAGAGGAAACCTAGGAGTCATTGAATACAATGGTCAGTTGGGGTATAAAAAAGCTGAAGACCTCGCCTTATATTTAACAGATCCTACTGATTTACGAAGACGTTTCTTGACGGTTTATGATACTGTTGATATTTTTAATATTGAAGGAGTATTGACGGCTCGACCATTTAAGAACTTTGAATTGACAGGTTCTTTAACTCAAAATATTTATGATTTAAAAAATCAAGAAAAGGCTTGGCACTTGCCTAATCTGGAAGTCAATGTATCTGTTGCTTACAAAACTTTAAAAGATAAGTTGAGATTAAAAGGAGAAATCTACGTTGAAAATGGTGTTCCTTTTTTAAACGATGCTGGAGAAGCAGATAATCTCAATGGACTTTTTGATGTGAGTGTAGGAGCTGATTATCAATTCGCAAAAAACATAGGAATTTTCCTAAATCTAAATAACCTTGCTGGTAACAAACGACAACGTTGGGCCAATTATCCTACCTATGGAATTAATGTGCTAGGAGGTATTACGGCAAGATTTTAATTGATTATGAATTCAAAATTAAGGATTACGAATTTCGAATAATCTTAATTTTTTAATCAATAAGAAACCCGAATTTTCGAAAACGAAAATTCGGGTTTCTTATTGATACTAAAAGGTAACTCCTAATTTATTTCCTACTCCCTAATGTAAAAACGCTTAAGTTCTTGTCCATAATTTAAGTGGTTAAACAGCCTACCGTGAATTCAATGCAAGTCACAATTTTTTTGATCACAAGATGACCTAATTAACTAATCAACCAATTCACTAAATCACCTTTCAAAACGAAGTCCCAAAATCTTGCACCCAATATTGTCCATCCTTTGCAACTCCCATTTCTTGATAATCTTTATCCATCATATTTTTACAATGTTGAACGCTTTCTTTCCATGTTTTAAAAACTTCCTCTGCATCACCTTCCCCTCTAAAAATATTTTCTCCAACAGCTTGCCAGTTATATCCTGTTTTTTCAATTCTCTCTGAAATGCTACTTCCGTTCGAACCTTTATGCTCAAAAAACTGCCGAGCCGTCATATCCTTTGCATGGTTTAATGCAGCTCGTTCCAATAGATCATTCCAACGTACTGTAGGAACTGGACGCATTCTTTTTCTTCCACATTTGCATCCATTTTTACGAAGTTGATTGACTAGAGTGAGCATCTCATATTTGAAAGCTTTCTTATCATTAAAGTCATTTTTAGTAATTGTGAAATCTTTGTTATGAATAGATTCTGAACTATTGGAAAGGAAAGAAAGAGATAAGAAAACTATAGAAAGTATCAACTTATTAAACATCGTCTGTAATTTTTATAGAAAAAAATTTAAGTCCTTTATTTTAACGATTTTGAAATCATTTTTTGTATTCAAAAAAGTAAATATACTTTTCCTTAAAAGCAGGTATTAATTTATTTTGAAGAAAAGCAACTGCGAAATCCATTTGGTAATTTTCGTAAAATACTGATAATCAGCTACTTACTCCAACCAGCCAAATGAATTTGGCGGTTACATTTTCTCAAAATTGCTTTTGTTATCAAAAACTTAAGATGATTAAAACTTATATTGAAAATCAATAATGTATTCTTGACCACTCCCCCATTTTGTTCGTTTTCGAATCAGTCTATTATTTTTATAAATCTTCGTAATCACCAAATTTCCATCCTTGAAAATTTCAGTCCAAAGTTTTCCTTTTTGGTAATTTAAAGTCAATATTTCTTTTTCGCCATTTAAAAAATCAGTTGACTTTTCTGTGAGGTTTCCCTTTTTATCATAGGAATATTTCGTTTCCGTATTTAGCTTTCCATTATAATCATATTCTTGAATCAGTTTTAACTTTCCATTTTTAGGGTAATACTTATACGTGATTTTTTTTACATCAGGTTTTGCACTTTTGTTTCTAACATTCCAATGATTGAAATGTTTTTCTTTTATCAATCTCCCCTTTGTATCATAGGTATAAAGTGTTCTTTCAAATAATTGAAATTTATATTCCGAATCATAATTTGAAATAAAACTTTTGTATTCAAATTTTTGATTTTTTTTATTGGAATAAGTGTAGTTTCTATATCGGCTATCTTTAAAGTTGATTTCTTCTAAAACATATTTTTTAGTGTATTCGTATTTTGTAGTTGTATTGTTATGCCCGTATTGAATTTTTTTAAAAATGATTCGTCCTTTTTTATCATATTTGTAGATTCCTTGATTTTCTAAATCATCTGGAAATTTACCTCCTTCTTCTTTATACTGAGTAATTAAGCCACGAGAATTGAAAGAATAAACTTTACCTTTTTGTGCTTCTTTTTGATAAGGAAGTTTTATCCATTCGATGATACTTTTCACTTTAGGAATCGGAGCCTTTTCAAATTCTTGTGCAACAAGAATATTGTGAAAAAGAAAAAAAGTAATTAAATATATTGTATATTTTCTCATAGGTGTAATTTCAGATAATGGTTATTAACTGATGTTACGCAAAAAAGATATTAATCTAGTTTCGAAAATATATTGATGATTGAACGCTGAGACGCTGAGACACAGAGTTTGTCGAATAACGTATTGGATGTCGCAGAGTATTTTTCCCTGCCTACGGCAGGCAAGTGCG
>CAKZSH010000101.1 GCA_937918905.1 uncultured Saprospiraceae bacterium | reverse complement strand
TGAAATGTATCTTTTATTCATAACGTAATATGATGATGCCTACTCTACCCGATGATTTTGAAATGCCGTTCCTCTGGAACTTTTCGGAGTGTTTTTCCTACTTGTCTACCGATATTTCGTGCCTGAATTTGTGCCATATGGCAAAAACGTAGTTTTTTGCCATATGGCACAAATTCAGGCTCGTTAAATGCTTCACACCAATGCAGAGCATTGGCGCGAGCAATTATTTCCCTTTTTTTCCAGCTTTCAATAATTCAATTGTTTTATTAATTCTACGAATTCGAGTTTCCTCACGCTTGGCTCCTTCAATCCATTGCACATATTCTTTTTGATAAGTATAGGATAATTTTTGGAAAAATAATTTTTCAGTAGGATTAGAATTTAATTCTTTCTTCAAATCTTTGGGAACAATCACCACTCTAGGTTTTATATCTTCTTCCACTTCTACATGCACAATATCACCTACAGTTTTTTCAATCTTCTCTCGAATCTTTTTTAGAATTATTAAAATATGATCTGGACTGCCCATCCTTACCAAAGAACCTTGATAAGTTTCTGTTTCAATTTTTGCAATAACTTTAACTCGCTTTTTTCCAAATTCCTTTTCCACATCGAAAGGCACAATAACATACATTCCTCCTGATTCATGCTTTAAAATTTCGGCAGAAAATTTTCTTTTTGACATCAGAAATAATTTATCTATTTTTTATTAAACTCAAAAGTCGATCTAAAATTCGTTCTAAAATTCTACGATCCTCTGTAACAATATTAGCAATCCCTTCCATCTCTTGTTGAAAAGGAATCGGAGTTCCATAAGTCGTAATCAAGGTATCAGGCAGTTCCAATTCTAATAAATAATTTCCATACTGCGGCAAAATAGATTTACTCTTTACAGTTGCTTGCACTACCCCGAATTCTTGATAAGGATAACCATCCAGTCGAATATTGACTCGCATATCTTCTTCCACTTTTCCATTATTTGCAGCAGGTAACAATGCTCTTCCGACAACCTCTCCTACTCCACCAGGAGGTACAATCGTCATTATTTCTTCTCCACTTTTTACAAACTGATTTTGATTAAGCATTTTTGGAAATGAAATGATTCCATTTGACGAGGCTTTTATCAAATATTTAAGTCGCCAGTTTTGGATTTCACTACGAAGGTTTTCGATATCTTCATTTAAAGAAATAGATTTTTCATTTTTCCCATCTCTACGATTTTCTTGAAGATTGATGATCGTTAATTCAAGGTCTTTGATTCTTAAATTATTATTAATCGTTTCCGACTGAAGTTGCTCTAACTCTCTTTGATTTCGAAATAGTTTTGCCTTTGAATTTTCAACATCCTGAATACTTACTGCATTCTCTTCTAATAAAGTTTCCATTCTTTGTAGATTGGATTGAGCAATTTTCACTTCTCCTCCAAGCGTTCCTTCTTGTTTGGAAATTGAAAGATTCATTTCCTTCAAATATTCAATCTGAGATTTTAATGCCTCCGTTTTAGCATAAAGCTCATTTTTATTTTGGAAAAAATTATAGTTGTTTAGGTTTTGAGTAAAAGTAGAATAGGAATTTTGGAGTTCACCTAAAACCAAATTTTTAGGATAATTTAATTTCGCTAATTCAATAGGTTTCTTTCCTTCTAATTCATCAATAAAATTAGAAAGCGTCAAAATGTCTTTAAATTTTCCAGGATTTTCTATCAGGGCTAAAAGGTCTCCTTCTTTTACAGTTTCTTTATCCTCAACAAAAAGTATTTCAATTTTTCCATTGCTATTTGAAAAAAGATGGGTCGGTGGAACTTGAGTTGTCAACATTACTCTTGCGGGAATGATGTCTGGAAACTTCACTAACCAACTCATCCAAATCAATAACAATACTCCTGCAAAAATAAATGTAATCCCCCAACTCAATATCCAACCTGGTGGCTTTCCAAGTATGGCTTGTACTTGATCCTGCTCTACGAGCCGAATTTCTTCTGGATTGGTGATGAATTTTTCTTCTTTTTCCATGCTTGTTTCGGGCGCTGCGCTTGACGGACGCTTCGCTTGACGGTTTCGAATAACTTAAATCTAAATTATTCGAAACCGTCAAGCAAAGCGACCGTCAACCGTCACGTCCCTAATTCTAACTGATTTTTTATCAAATTAAAATACGAACCTTTCTTATCAATCAATTCCTCATGAGTGCCTAGTTCGATAATATTTCCTTTTTCCAAAACAACAATTTGATCGGCATTTCTCACCGTACTCAATCTATGAGCAACAACAATAACTGTTCTGCCATCAAAAAACTGTTCGAGATTCTCTGTAATTTTTCTTTCATTCTGAGTGTCCAATGAATTCGTCGCTTCATCAAAAAACAGGTAATCTGGATTTTTATAAACCGCTCTTGCGATCAACAATCGTTGGCGTTGCCCTTGACTGATACCATTTCCTTCTCTACCTATTTTTGTATTATATCCAAGTGGCATAGTTTCGATAAACTCCTGGACATTTGCAATTTGCACCGACTGCAATAATTTATTTTTATCCACTTTCTCATCGCTCTCTGCAATATTATTAGCAATGGTATCAGAAAAAATATAACCATCCTGCATCACCGCTCCGCACTTTTGTCGCCACATTCTTTTCTTAAAATTTTTCAATAACAATCCTCCTACACGTATGTTGCCTTGCGAGGCTTCATAAAATCCTAAAATCAATTTTACCAATGTCGTTTTTCCACTTCCACTTGTACCTACGATGGCAGTTATTTTTCCTTTTGGAATGGTCAAGTTAATATCTTTTAAAACCATATCCGAAAGTTTGTTGTATTGAAAATAAACATTTTCAAAAACAATATCCGCAGTTTCAGGAAGAATTTCAATCTGTCCCTCGGTCGCTGTTTCTTCATCCTCCTTTCCATGAATTTCACCTAACCGCTCCAAACTCAAAGAAGCATCTTGACTACTTCTTATAAAATTAATCATTTGAATAAGTGGCGCATTCAATTGCCCCACAATATATTGAACAGCAAGCATCATCCCCAAACTCATCGTCCCATCAATAACTGATTTGGCAGCAAAAAAAGAAATCAAAATATCTTTTAATTGATTGATAACCCCCGTTCCAGTATCTTGATATTGAGTGATCGCGAGGGAGCGAATATTGGCTCGAAATAATTTAGCTTGAATTTCAGTCCATTCCCATCGTCGTTTTCTTTCACTATTTTGGAGTTTGATTTCTTGCATTCCTTGCACCAATTCAATGATCTTGGATTGATTGGCAGACAATTGTTCAAAACGTTGATAGTCAACCGTTCTTCTTTTTTTCATAAAAATAAAAACCCATAAAATATATAAAACACTACCCACTAAAAATATCAAAAAGATAGGCCAGCTATAGAAAAACAATACAATTCCAAAAATGATTAAATTAAAAAAAGAAAAGATGGCAGACAATGTGGACCCCGTCATAAAGAGTTCGATTCGTTTGTGGTCATTGATTCGTTGCAATAAATCTCCAACCATTTTAGAATCAAAAAATGCGATGGGTAATTTCATTAATTTAAATAAAAAATCAGAAAGCAATGCTACATTGACTCTCGTTCCGATATGCAATAATATCCAACTTTGAATGATACCAACAGAAGATTGACTAAGGAATAAAATTAATTGTGCGGCAAGGATGAGATAAATAAAATTGATGTTTTGATTTTCAATTCCAACATCAACAATGGATTGTGTCAAAAATGGAAATATCAATTGCAGCATACTTCCAAACAATAATCCTACAAAAAGTTGAAGTATTAATTTTCGATAAGGTCGTAAATATCTAAACAAAAATCCCAGTCCCGTTTTTTTGATAACTTCTCCTTCTTGCTTATAAAATTCAGGAGTGGGTTCCATCAAAACAGCTACGCCACTATCTTTATCATTGAGCCATGCTTTTTTAAAAACCGATTTCTTAATTTTTAAAAGTTCCTTTCCTGGATCAGAAACGTAAACATAGTTCTTAGTGATTTTATAAACTACTACAAAATGGATTTGCTTCCAATGTACAATACATGGCAAAGGTGCAACAGCCAATGAAACTTCATCTTCATCCTCCGACTCAAACCCAACTTTTATTGCCAAGGTACTCATCCCAATACTCTCCGCTGCTTCACAAATTCCTTCTACCGAAACTCCTTCTCGATCTACATAACTTCGCTCTCGCAAATACTGTAAGCTATAGGATTTCCCATAATGCTCTGCGATAATTCGCACGCAAGTAGGACCACAGTCCATTTCATCATGTTGTCGAAAATGTGGAAATGCCATTTTTTTACGGTCGCTTTGCTTGACGGTCGCGTTGCTTGACGGTGGACGGACGCTGCGCTTAACGGTTTCGAATAATTTAGATTCCAAATTATTCGAACCGTCAAGCGAAGCGACCCTCCACTGTCAAGCAACGCGACCGTCAACCGTTAATCATTCAACCTTTTTACAGATTTATTTTTAATTTTTAATTCATGCCTTCGCAAATAATCTATGAGAAGGGCATCTTGTTCTGTTTGACTTAAAGTTGGATTATTTTCATAAAATCCTTTTACAAGTCTTTGTCGTTTTGCTTCGTATATTGATACCGCACAAGCTACTGAAATATTTAAACTCTGCACCATTCCAACTTGGGGAATGATAAAATTCCCATCACAATGTTTCAATGCTGCTTCGCTTACACCATCATGTTCATTGCCAAATAATAATGCTACGGATTTTGTCAAATCTAAATCGTAAAGTGATTTAGTCTCTTCTCCAAGGTGAGTGCAAAATATGTAATCGTATTGTTTTTTTATATGCTCAAAACAAGGTTCGATCTTAGTATAAAAATTTACATCAATCCATTTTCTAGCTCCAGAAGATGATCGAGCGGCCAAATGCATATGCTCCTGGTCCAAGTGTGGTTCCGTATTGAGAACAAAAATTTCTTTGATCCCCACAGAATCACAGGTACGTAAAACTGCCCCTATGTTATGCAAGTCATGTACATTTTCCAATACAACTGTTAAATTACCTTGCCTATTTTTGACTACATTTTGAAATTTTTCCGTTCGCTCAGGAGTCATATCTCATTTTAAATGAATGAATTATAAATTGTAAATAATTAATATATATTAACATTAACTATTTTAAATAAATTTTCCATAAAGGTGGGAAAGTCTTTGTTATTCTACAAATCTTTTTGGGAAAACGTTGTTAGGTTGTTGGTTACTAATTATTAGTGACTTGTGATTCGTATCGAAATTTTTTGAATCCATATTTCTTAAAAGTATGTAGAAACGAATACTCTACCCGATGATTTTTATATGCCGTTCCTCTGGAACTCAAAAACCAACAAATATCTTGATTTCTTTCTACCGATATTTCGTGCCTCTGGCACTTGTCTAGATCTTGAAAGTGCCAGAGGCACGAAATATCGGTAAATATATATATAAATAACTCCGAAAAGTTCCAGAGGAACGGCATATAAAATCATCGGGTAGAGTAAGAAACGAATCACTAGTTACCAATAACCATTAACCATTAACCAATCAAAACCTTTTTAAATCACTAGGCATAAAATCCCAATCGGGGGTATTGACTTCATTTTCAGAATGAAGTTGATACCAAGGATTTATTTTTTTATTGGAAGGGTTGTTTAATATATGAATACTTTGGGCAGGCATATAACTTTGAGCAAGTAAGAATAGTTTTTCGCCTTTTTCATTTTTTGCCATATCCACTACGATAATGGCATGGCCAGGATGACCACCTTGAATAAATACATCTCCTATTTGCATATTTTCTATTTCAATGGATCTCATTTCTTTTTCCAATGAAGCAGTTCCTGCGTAGGAAAATATTTGGATTAAATACTTTTTAAAACTCGAATAGGAAGCATCTTTTTTACTTGTATTTGAAAAAGTAACCTTATTGCCTTTGACAACTGGTTTCTTTCCATTCCGCCAATCATCAAAGGAGACTTTAGTGCCATTCGTATAATTGAAATGTATTTTCGAAAACTGTTTTTTCCCATATAAAAATTCAGAACGCAATCGCATTACAGCATCTGCACATTGTTGCAAATCTCGTTTTCCAACATCAATATCTATGATTCGATTATTACTGCTTTGATCCCATTTTGTAGACCCATCGAAGGTTTTTATTTTTTCTCCTTTGGGTGCTAATGGTAAAAATTGTAACCATTGTTGAAAAGTATTGGATCCCGTTTCTACTCTTTTATATCCTTCAGGAGTTGGAATTTGATTAATGAGTCGAGTGGATGCATCGTTAGAGGAATGCCAAGTATAATTTAGATTTTTTGGAAGCGGCTGTTGGATGATTGGAGCAGGCTGCTGAGGTTCTTGACCTGATGAATTGCAATTTCCTAAAAGGCAAAAAATGATAATTAATTGGAGAATGTTTTTTATTGTTTTCATAGCATGATTTTTAAAAAGCTCACAAAGATGCAAAGGCGCAAAGTCAAAAATTTCCTTCGCGCCTTTGCAAGATACTCAAATCAATAGGTATCAATTATCTTTTTGAAATTGAAAATCTTTAAATCGTAGAATATTGACAAATTTATTTTCTACAAAATTTATCTTATCAAAATTCTCATTGGCCGCATCCGCAGCATTGACATTTCTCTCAAATTCAAATTTGGTAGATAAATGTTCTTCGAATTCAGAATCAATTTCTGTTACAAAATTCATCCCGTGCTTATTCAATTGTTTTCCAAAATACATCACCGCATCATATCCTTGAAAAGCATTTTCTCTAGGGAGTGTTCCATATCGTTCATAAAATTTACGATAGAATTCTTTTATTTTAAAATCATCCTTATTCACATAATTCGCACTACTCACATGCACATTTAGTCGTTCGTAATAATCATATGAGATTCGATTGAACTTCATCCATTTTGGCATTCCATAAACGACAACTTTATTAGGGCCTTTCGAAATCGCCAATTGCCGCATAAAATTACTGATAAAAGTCTCATTGGAATAGGATGGTAAAATAAAAACAGTCGTTTTATCAGTCTTAATCAATGGTAACAAATCCAACTCTCCATACTCTTCTGCAACCGTAGCATCAATGATAAATTCTTTAAATTTAGGCGTAGCCATACTTCCCTTAATTTCCTTATTGGCATCCTGAAAATATTTTAAACGCTTGACTTCCGCTTCCTTATTTCTACATACCAAAACAATTTGGTCATCTTCATATCGCTCTACAGCATGTGCAGTAATTGCTCGACAATGACTCTCAAGGCTTGGATTTATTTGAACATAATATGGGTTTTGAGAAGTGATCGTACCTGAAGTATTCACAGGTGAAAGCAAAGGTTTTTTATTTTTCTTTGAAAATTCAGCTACTTTGACAAGCGGCTTAGAACTATAGGGGCCGATTATCATATGAGCATTAAGCAGCGTAGATCGGTTCAATAAATTTTCTACTTCGCTTTCTGATCGTTTGGTATCCATGACTGAAACATTGAGGTTGACACCATCAGCATTCAGTTCATCCAAAGCCATTTTTGCTCCTTCATAATAATGCAATGCGGAGAACGAACTCGAATGAATTCCACCTTCAAGTGCATTCACTTTATGGGAATTAAAAGGAATCATAATCGCCACATTATATGTTGTAAAAACTCCAGTTTCATTAGGATTTTCTTCCTGCGGCTCGGTAGGCTCTTCCTCCAAATATTGAGAAGGATCGCTATCTATCGGATCACTTACTGAAGGACTTGCATCTGTCCATTTTACAGTATCTACTTGGCCTGTAACTTCAGTAGGAAATTCGTATCTCCCAGTTGCAGGATTATAAACTTTCCTTCCTTCTGCTGTGATAATTTCCGACGACGGAGTCTTTGTTTTACCTGCTCCACAAGAGGATAACAATACAATTACAAAGAAGAAAAGAATTGAAGAGCAAACACGAGAACTTTTTTTGAATATCGAATATCGAACAAGGAACAAGGAATTTCGAAGTTTGTCGAAATTTTTTGAGTTTGTTGTATAATCATAATTATTCGACAAACTTCGAAATTCCTTGTTCCTTGTTCCTTGTTCGATATTCAAAATGGTTTGAAGAGTTGAAGAAGATGCTATGGGATGAGGGGTTGAATTACCTTCACTCCTTAAACCCTTTTTTCCTTCAGTCTTTAATTTATTCCCATTCAATAGTTGCGGGTGGTTTGGTGCTAATATCATAAACTACTCGGTTTATACCTTTTACGTTATTAATAATTTCGCTTGATACGGTGGCCAAAAAATCATGTGGGAGCCGACTCCACTCGGCAGTCATTCCATCCAATGAATTAACTGCACGTAGCGCAATAGTTTTTTCATAAGTTCTTTCGTCGCCCATCACACCTACCGATTGTACTGGAAGTAAAACGGTAGCAGCTTGCCATACCTTATCGTAAAGGTCGTATTTTTTTAAGTTTTTTATAAAAATATCATCTGCCTCTTGGAGTAATTTCACTTTATCTTCGGTAATATCTCCCAAAATTCGGATAGCGAGTCCCGGGCCTGGGAAAGGATGCCGATTTAATATCTCACCTGGAATGTCCAATTCTGCTCCTACTTTTCGTACTTCATCTTTAAATAACATTCGAAGTGGCTCGATAATTTTAAGGTCAAGTTTGTCGGGAAGTCCTCCTACATTATGATGCGATTTGATCGTCACACTTGGGCCATGAACTGAAACTGATTCTATCACATCAGGGTAAATTGTTCCTTGTCCTAGCCATTTCATATTTTCGAGTTTCTTGGATTCTTCTTCGAAAACTTCGATAAAAACTCGTCCGATTACCTTACGTTTTTTTTCAGGATCGCTGACCCCTGCTAGTTCATCCCAAAACCGATGACGGGCATCTACACCTGTGATATTTAAGCCCATACCTTTGTAGGAATCTAAAACTTGTTGGTATTCATCTTTTCTTAATAATCCATTATCAACAAAAAAACAAGCTAGATTTTTTCCAATGGCTCGATGTAATAACATTGCTCCTACGGTAGAATCTACTCCTCCCGAGATTGCCATTAAGACTTTTTCATCGCCTATTTGTTTACGCAGATCTTGAACAGTTTGTTCTACAAATGAAGCTGGTGTCCAATTGCCTTTGCAACCTGCAATATCAATCAAAAAGTTCGATAAAATATTGGCACCTTCCAAACTATGTGTCACTTCAGGGTGAAACTGAATGGCATAAACAGGTGCATCAAAACTTTCTTTTTTACTTTTAAAAACTGCAACGGGTATACTATCAGTACCCGCCAATAATTCAAATTGCTCAGGTACTTCCATAATAGAATCTCCATGCGACATCCACACTTGGCAATTATCTGAAATATTCTTTAGAAAAGGATCATCGAAGTTAGGAGTTCCTAAATGGGCTTTTCCATATTCTCTTTTTTCTGATCGCTCTACCCTACCACCATAATGATGTGCTAGATATTGAGCACCATAACAGATCCCAAGCAATGGCTTTTTACCAATAATTTTATCCAATTCTACTTGAAGGGCATTTTCCTCCAAAACTGAAAATGGACTTCCTGAAAGAATCACCGCTTTGATACTTTCATCGATCTCTGGAATCTTATTAAAAGGAACAATTTCGCTATAAACATTGAGTTCGCGAGTCCGTCGTGCAATCAACTGGGTATATTGCGAACCAAAATCGAGGATTAAGATTTTCTCATTCATGGGGGCAAAGATAATCGGTTGGGTGGTTTTTTTTATATTTTTAAAAGGGTATTTCGTGGAGAGGTGTAGTTAATTTGGATGGATTGGAATTTCTTCTAATCGAATTAGATTTGAGATTAATATTTACTTGAAGTAAACGGGAAATTTAATCCGTTTTGTTATATTTGGGTCATTTGGTTTAAGTCAAAAAAACATCTTTTAAAACAACAATATTTTTACCCTTGTTTTTTATAAAAAAAGCCTTATATTTTATTGCACTATTTTTATGGGATGTTGTTATTCAGAGATTTATGGGCTTTTATATAAATGATGTGTATGTAATTATTGTAGACGATCCTGACCGTAAAAGAAGAAAACAAGCAGAATTTCTTGTTTTTAACGAGTTGTCTTCTCGGTAGCAGTTATGCTGCTTAACCGAAATAAGGTGACGGATTTCATCCGTCTAAAATAAAAGCAACAAGGAATCAACTAATCAAAAAAATATAAATTCTTTACTTCAAAAAAACTGTTATCAATTTGAACATTTATTGA
>CAKZSH010000100.1 GCA_937918905.1 uncultured Saprospiraceae bacterium | reverse complement strand
GTTCAAAATATCGTATATCAAAATTATTCGATCCGTCTACCGTCTACCGTCAAGCGAAGCGACCGTCTACCGTACCAAAGTAACATCTCCTTTATAAATAATTTTCAACCCATCTGAAAACTCAATTTCAGCAAAGTAAACAAAAACTCCTGGGTCTAATTTTTTACCTTTAAAAGTCCCGTCCCAACCATACGAAGCATCATTTGGAAGGAAGTCTTTGGACTCATAAATCTTTTCTCCCCATCTTCCAAAGATTTGAAAGTTGCTGACTTTGACAACTCCTTTCCCTGCATAAATCATAAACATTCTGTTATCAGGATGTCCTTCTGGACTAAATGCATTTGGAATATAAACGTATCTATTTTTTTCTACAAAAATCATTAAACGATCCTCATCTTTACATCCTTTTTCATCCATGACTGTTGCTACAACATTGACTTGAGAAGTAGGTGTAAATATAGGATTCCAACATAAATCGGAACCATCACAATTAGAATATGGTATTGAGGTATCCCAAAAAAGGGTATCAAAACTTCCTGTTGTAGTTGGATCTAACATCACACTATCCCCCAGTTCCAAATAAATATCATCGCCTAAATTAATACTTAAAGAATCAGGTTCTACCAAAGTAACATTGGTAGAAAGTTCGCAGCCATTAGCATCTTGAATGGTTATTTGATATTCATCAGGAGCTAAATTTTGATAAAAATTAGTACCACTAAATGGATTTCCATTTAAAGAAAATAAGTAGGGGCCATCACCGCCTTCAACAGAAGTAATTGCTATCGAACCATTTTCATCACCATGACAACGAGGGTCAAAAGATTCTAAATTGATGACTTGAGGAATATCTGGACTTTGAGAAATTTCAATTTCATCAGTTGCAGTACATCCATTATCCGTATTAACCACCGTCAAAGTATAAGTTCCTAAACCTGTAATTATTGGATTTAATACTGATGGATCAGAAATAGTTGCATTTGGATTTGATGATGTCCAAGTGTAAACAAAGTTATTACCTGAACTCGTATTTTCACTTCCAAGCATTGCGCTAATATCATTACAATCCAATTCTATGTCTTGTCCTGCATCTGCACTAGGCACAATGATATTTTGTAAAACTAATACGGAGGTCGTAGTTTTGCAGCCATTAGTCATATCTAAAACTGTCATTTCATATTCACCTGGTAGATTTACGATAACCGTATTTGTATTGTTACCTGATTGAATACCTCCTGCTGGCCCCGACCAATCATAAACAATTGAAGGAAAATTAGAGGAAGCTGAACCATCTAAATCAACTGTTAAGTTCTCACATGTCAACATATCTGGAACTGCAATTTCTGCTACTGGGTAGGATACAATATCATTGACAAAAACGGTATCATATGCTATACATCCTGTTGCATTGTTCAACACTTGTAGATAATAATTACCTTCCGTTGTTGCTTCGTAGATTACATTTTGAGCATTAGAAATAACTCCATTATCGTTTGACCATTGGTACACAAAATTGCTTCCTGATGAAGAACTTGTTCCATCCAAAACTAGAGCCGAAGTATTACAATCTAAATTTCCAAACGCTTCAATATTTGCAATTGGAGTAGTCGTATCTTCTGAAATCAAAACACTTGAAGTCGTAGAAAAGCAACCGTTCTCATTATCTAAAACCATTAAAGTATATTGCCCTGGCAAACATACTTCTGGTGAAATTTCTGTTGAAGAAAAGTTATTAGGCCCAGTCCATTCGTAAGTAAAGGTGCTTCCAGTACTTGTATTTGCTCCTCCTAAATTGACGCAAAGTTGATCGCAAGTGATTAATTTTTCTAAACCTGCATCAGCAATTGGAGCAGCAATATTTTGAGTAATCACAAGGCTATCCATTGCAGAACAACCTCCATTTTCCAAAAACAAATAATACGTACCGGGCAAATTAATGGTAGGTGTTAAAGTAAATTCTCCATTTACAAAACTCCCAATATTCGTAGTCCAAGTTGGATTGGCAAATGAAGAAGAGTTCTCTCCATTTAAAACAATTGTCGTTTGGTTACAATCTAAATGACCATTGTCTCCTGCTATGGCAATAGGTTGTAACATTACATTTACAAAAATAGAATCTTCAAAATCACATTGTAATTCTGAAAATGAATAGATTAATTTATGAATCCCCTCTCCTGCTATTTGTGGGTCAAATTCTGAATTGGCAACTCCAAGGCCTGACCAACTTCCAGCGCCTGATCCATCTGAACCATTTACAGTAACATTTAATGGAATTGCATTAGTGGTTGTTTCCAAACAAATATCTGAAAGTGGATTAAGTGCCAACGAAATGGTTGGGCAATTATCCGCAGCACAAGTTGCTTCCAAAGTGGATACTCCGCAAACTGAACTTCCCATAGCCACCACTTCAATGGTAACAGCATCATTAGGATTTAAATTAGCAAATTCATAGGTATTGCCATTTTGTATGCCTCCCGTTCCTACTATTTCATTCACTTGGTAAGTATCTGCCCCAGCGACATTTTCCCATGAAAAAACAACGCTATTGGTTGTAGCATTACAAGAAATATTTAATTGACCTAACTCCGCATCCACTTGAATCATTTCAGTAGATGACGATGAAATACATCCATTTTCTTCTACCGTCAATGTAATGTTATAATTTCCAGCATTTACCCAACTTACTTCGTAAGGACCAACTCCAGTTCCTGACAAAACAGTTCCTCCATCAAAATCCCAAGTGTAATTAGCAAGAGGAGAAGCAGTACCTTGATAAGTTATCATAGCACTATCAGTTACACAAATTACTCCATTCACAATAAAATCAGAAGTTGGAATGGCGAATATTTCAATGATTAAAATATCTGAATAAGTACAATTGTCTTGCTCGTAAGAATAAGTAATATTATGATTGCCCGCACCTGCTACTTGTGGGTCAAATGTTCCTATTGTAGCATCAATAATTCCATCTCCTGACCAAGTTCCTACACCAGAATTATTTCCACCAGTAACAACTGCACTTAAATCAAATGGCATGAAATCAGTTGTCAAACAAATAGAATCTACCGCATCAATTGCAACCGTAATTGGAGGGCAATTATCCGCAGAACAACTTATTGGAATTGTAAGATTTCCACAGGCAGTTGTTCCTTCTACAATTAATTCAATATCCACAGTCTGTCCAATAGAAAGACCATTAATTTCATAAGTTGTACCATTCAATGTGCCTGCTGGCCCTGAAATATCGTTTACTGAATAACCTGTTGCACCCGCCACAGCATCCCAAGTAAAAGTAACAGATTGAGTAGTTGAGTTACAATTAATTGCTGGAGGGATAAGTTCCGCATCCACTTGAACTGCTTGGGAAAACGGTTCTGAGAAACAACCATTCTCTTCTACCGTTAATGTTATGTTATAAATTCCTGAGTCAAGCCAACTGACTTCAAATGGACCTCCTGCATTTCCAGAATTAATAGTACCCCCATCAAAACCCCATACAAAACTTGCTCCCGATGATCCTGTTCCTTGGTACGTAATAATTGTACTATTAGTAAGACAAATATTTCCATCAAGAGTTAAATCTGCAGTTGGAGTTGCAAAAATTTCTACCACCGCCACATCAGTAAATGTACAATTATCTTGTTCATAGCTCATCGTAATATTATGATTACCAACTCCTGCAACTTGTGGATCAAAAGTTCCTAAACCTGCATCAGTAATCCCATTTCCTGACCAAGTTATGACACCAGAGTTATCTCCACCTGTAATCGTTCCAGTCATATCAAATGCGCTAAGATTTGAAGAGAAACACATCGCATTTACAGGGTCTGCTTCAACCGAGATATTTGGACAATTTTGAGCAAAACATGTCATAGGAATCGTAAGATCTCCACAAACAGTTGTTCCCATCACAATCAATTCAATATCAACTTGTTGACCTGTTGTCAATCCTGTGACTTCATATGAATTTCCATTTAAAGTACCCGCTAGTCCACTTATATCATTTATCATATAACCTGTTGCGCCTACAACATCATCCCATGTAAAAATGATGGATTGAGTTGTAGAATTACAAGTAATAATTGGTTCTATTAATAAAGTATCAACTTGAACAATTTGAGAAAACGAAGATGAAATACATCCGTTTTCTTCCACCGTTAATGTTATGTTATAAATTCCTGAGTCAGGCCAGGTAATTTCGTAAGGGCCAGAAGCATTTCCTGAAATAATATCTCCACCATCAAAATTCCATATAAAACTCGCGCCCGATGTACCTGTTCCTTGATAGGTGATAGTTGCACTTTCGGTGATACAAATATTTCCGTCTACGGTGAAATCCGCTGTAGGAATATCAAAAATTTCGATAGTTACCACATCTACGTATGGACAACTATTTTCCTCATAAGTTAATGTAATATCATGAATCCCTGGCCCTGCAATTGCAGGATCAAAAGTTCCAGTAGTTCCATTAGTTATTCCATTTCCAGTCCAAGTAGAAGTGCCATTTGTACCTCCTGTGATGGTAGCAGTAAGATCAAAAGGTGTTAAATTATTTTCCAAACAAATGGGATCAATATGCATGATCTCAACGTTAACCGTCGGACAATCATCAGCTTGACAAGTAGCCTCTACTGAAGTATTTCCACATGTACTATTTCCCATTGCAATCACTTCAATCGTAACTGCTTGACCATTCGCAAGTCCTGTAACTGTGTACATATTCCCAATTACCATTCCTCCTGTTCCACTCAAATCATTCACTTGATAACTTGTAGCACCAGGCACATCATCCCAAGTGAAGGTAATAGAATTAGTAGTAGAAGTACAATTGATAACAGGTGCGGGAATAGGCCCATCTATATCAATTGTTTCAGAACTTAAAGGTGAAGTACATCCATTTTCCTCTACAGTAAGCGTAACAGTTTGATCTCCAACTGTTAACCATTGAATTTCAAAAGGACCACTTCCAGAACCTGAAATCATTATTCCTCCACCAAAGTCCCATGTAAAAATAGCATTTGAACTTGCACTTCCAGTATAGGTTATTGTTGAAGTTGAATCCACACAAATGACAGGATCAACTGAGAAATTTGAAGTAGGGTTTTCATTTACAGTAATACTTAGACAACCTGTTTCGCTTCCACAATCATTGGTAGCTTCAACACAAACATCACCACCTGCTGAACCCGTCCAATCCACATCAATACAACTTGTTCCTTGTCCTGTAAAAGTAGCATCGGCAGGTACCGACCAATCAAAAGTATTGATATTTGCAATATTAGTCATGCAATATGTAACAGTCGTTCCATCACATATTGCTGTAAGACCATCAATAATTGGAGTTTCAGGTAATTCATTAACAGTAATTAAAATCGAAGAAGTCGAAATTCCTGAACAACCTGATTGTCCATTATCAGTAAGAGAAATAATTGAGATTGTTGTCGTCGAAGTTGGAGCAATCATTTCAATATCTCCTGTACTTAAATTTGTAAAAATAGAACCATCACTCAATTCTATATCGAATGGGCCAACTCCTGTAAATGTAAATTCAATATCTACTTGTTCACCTTCACAAATCGTAGCATCTTGAGAAATGCTAGCAGTTATTTCAGGTGGATTGTCAAGAATGACCTGATCCTCAATCGTACAATCATTGGCATCTGTAACTGTAACCGTATGAGTTCCAGCACAAAGATCTGAAATATTATCAGTTGTTGAACCATCTGACCAAAGATAAGTGTAAGGAGAAGTTCCACCATTTACCGTAGTAGAAATACTTCCATCACAATCGTTGTAACAAGATATTTCCGTAGGAGAAAGTGTCAAGCTCAAAGGAGAAGGATTCGTTAAAGTAATCATTTCCACCGTTGAACACCCATCAGCATCGGTAACTGTAACGGTATAATTATTCGCTGATAAACCAAATATACTATCAACCGTTTCTCCTCCATCCCAAAGGAAAGTATGAGTAGGAGTTCCAGTCAAAGGTGTTAATTTAATAAAACCATTGGCATCACCATCGCATAAAGGATCGGAAGAATTGATATCTACTTGAACATTTCCAAATGAAACGGTAACACAATTCGATTCATTTCCACAATCATTTATTATTTCCAAACAAATATCTCCACCTTGAACGGTTCCCCAATCAACCATTATCGAAGCAGTTCCATCTCCTGAATTAATCATTACTCCTGAAGGAACTGTCCAAACGTAAGTATCTACACCTGTAATAGTAGATGTAGAATAAGTTGCAATAGGATCAATACAAATATTAGTTGGTCCTGAAATGTCAGGTTGAGTTGGTATTGCTTCAATCGTAATATTTAAACAAACCTGTGTACTTGTTCCACATGTATTTTCAGCCACCACACATACATCACCTGTGGTACCTGTCCAACTCACTTCTATTTCATTGCTTCCTTGTCCGCTTGAAATAGTTCCACCAGTAACATCCCATTGGTAGGTAGAAGCATTGGGATCGATTGATGTAATCGTGTAAGTTTCAGTAGCTCCTTCACAGACGAGAACCTCTCCATCAAAAGTTGGCTCTAAAGGATCAGGAGTTCCTAAATCAACAGTAACAGTTATAACATCTTGACATGTAATTGTATTGTTAGGATCAGCATGTGTAACTGTTAATTGATATGTTCCTGACTCACAAACTGTTGGCATTAGTGTAGTTTCATTAGTAATTGTTCCTCCAGATGTGGTTGTCCACTCATAAGTCACATTTGTTCCTGAAGTGGAACCACTCCCATCCAATTGAATACAATCACCCTCACAAGGAATTGTTGCATTTTGAGCTACCGCATTGGCTTCTAAAAGAATGACTTCTACGTCATCCGTTACCTCACAAGTCGCACTTAGGAAAATATCATCAATTGCAAAATCATTTCCAAAAGAAAAAGCCGTCATATTTCCAATACAAAATTCAACCGAAGTATTCGATTGAGAATTCCATGAATTTGAAATCTCTGTCCAACTACAAGTATCACTTGGAATTATTATTGGATTACCTAATACCATCCCATCTATGGTTACAAATAATTCAGGAAGCGGTGCACTCCCTACCATTGTTACCCAATAGGAAAAAATATAATCTGTATTTGGAGTTACGTTAACTGTTTGACACCAGATATTATCTGAATTATTTGTCGAACCGTCTATTACTATCATATTACCACTCCCTGTGGTATGATCCGAACAATCGCTAAAAAAAGAAATATAATCTTCTGGAGTATCTGCAATTAAATAATTCCCAGCTCCACTATTCCCAGGAGTATAATCAGATGTAAAACCTGTATCCCCTTGCTCAAAATCACCATTATTAATAAGGTTGATTTCCAAGCCTTGTGCAGTTAAGGTATAAGTTCCTGTAGCACTTACCATCGGATTCAAAATGGAAGGATCGTCCAAATTTGGATCAGAGGTCCATGAAAATCCAGTTGACGATCCCATCACAGAACCATCCAATTGAACTGGCAAATCTCCATCACATATATAAATATCAGCTCCTGCATCAACGATAACACCGCATGTGAATTGGCTAAAAAAATGAGTATTGAAAAAAGTAGAATCACCTGAATACTGAACTGCATATTGCCCTTGAGCAAGGTTACTCAGGCAAAACAACAGGAAGATTGATATGAAGATATGTTTGTTCATGAAAAAAGTTTCATCAAAAACTAGTGTTCACTATTGTAAATAACTAGCATTAGAATGTGTTACTCATGATTTCTAAATCAGGAGTAACGGTTTCAAATTGAGTTTAATACCCATCTGTTTCTAAATTGATAATAATAATCGATTTTCAAGAAAAAGATGAAAAATATAACTCAACCCTTCTTATATTTTGTTTTTATGAATTCTCTTTTCTTCTTGGAGGATACCAGATTGACAAAATTAGATTTAATAATGAGCATACATTTTTAATAAATGCAAGAGCTACATTATTTTGAATTTCAAATCTAGTTAGATTCTACTTTTCAAAAAAAACTTTTGAAGAAAAAGTATAATTTGAATTGATTAAAAGTAATCAATCAAATTATTTTAGGAGATTTTGGATTAAGGTGTAAAAGTTTTATAAATACTAATTTTTTCTGCAATCCTACAATATAAATTATTTTGAGGTTCGAAACCACTTTATTTATAGGAAATGAAATTTTAAAAGCTATTAAGTTATTGTCTATAATTAGTTTTAAGTTATTTCGATATTATTTTTTATCCTTTGAGGCAAAAACGTAGGCGATGCCTAGCATCGGCGTCCCGAAGTTTCGGGATTAAAGAAGAAGGGTAAAAAAAGAATCCGAAATAACTTATGAATAATTATGAACATGAACTTAATTTCTAAATATTCAACTAAAAAGAAATTAAGGCGTTTTATTTTTCGAAACAAAATTACAGATTAAATCTTTAAAAAATATGTTTTGTCTTAAAAAAAGGTAGGAATGTTTTTTTAATAAGATATAATCTGTAACCTTTTAATTAAAGACTAAAAATTAAAAAAAAGTAACAGTTTGCAGGTGAAAAACATTAAAAAAAAAAATCATAAGTTAATCATGTGATCTTTTTTATTGAACTTTTCAAGTTCTAACAATTTTATTCGTATCATTCCTGATGATTTCAAGAGGAATTATTTTTATCCTAATTGCCACCTTTGCATTTGCAATTATGAATACAATGGTGAAAAGTTTAAGTGATCTGCATCCCATGCAAGTTGTCTTTTTTAGAGCCTTGGGTACCTTCCTTATTATTTTTCCCTACATGATTTTTAAAAAAGTTTCTATAGTTGGTCAGCATCCAAAAATCTTATTTTTAAGAGCACTTGTTGGATTAATTTCATTATCAACTTTTTTTATTGCACTTCAAAGAATTCAATTGGGATCTGCTATATCGATAAGATACTTAGGACCTATTTTTGGAGCCATTCTCGCTTACTTTTATTTAAAAGAAAAAATTGCGAAACTACAATGGTTAAGTTTCGCCATAGCATTTTTAGGTGTAATTTTATTAAAAGGATATGATCCTAGTATTGACTTAGTAAGTTTTATTTTAGTTTTAATTTCAGCACTTTTTGTAGGGATGGTTTTTGTGCTCGTACGTTACCTTGGAACACGAGAACATTATTTGACCATCATTAATTATTTTATGGCGTTATCTATTTTAGTCAGTTTACTATTTATAAAAAATTGGCGATGGCCCGTACAAAATGAATGGTCTGCTGTGATTGGAATAGGAATTTTAGGATTGATTGGTCAGGTGTTTATGACTCGTGCATTCCAAACAGAAGAGACAAGTGTGCTGGCTCCATTCAAATATATGGAACTGGTTTATGCTTTAATTATGGGGTTTCTATTTTTTGGAGAAACATACGAATGGCTTGCTTTCCTGGGGATTATTTTGATAATAGTAGGTATGATATTGAATGTTTTTGCAAAAAAAAGATGAGTTAATTGGTGGACTAGCTAATTAGTTAATCAGGTTATATAGTTATCAAAATTATTGGGTTCAAAATTAATTTTTACATCCCACTTTTTTAAATCGGGATTACGAGTAATAAATTTTTCAATTTCCTTGAAGTTTTTAGAAGTAACCTTTACTCCTTTTTCATAAACTTTATCTAAAAAATAAACAAGAGGATTCATTCCTTTCCAAGTTGTAATTTTAGCAATACCACTAGTGTTTTCAATCGTATCAAAAATCAAAGGAGATCAATAATTTTCTACTATACCTACCAATATTTTAATAATTAATTTTTCAAATTTATCTTTTTCAAACTAAAACTTTCCTTTTCAAATTTTATACTGATTAGATTGAACGATCAGGATTTTGAATAAGAATATTATTTTTTTAATCTTGGGTGACCTAAAATTTTTGTTGATAAAAAAACTAGATTATAGATTATAGATTGAAGATTACTCGAAATCCATAATTTTGAATTAAGGGTGTTAAGTTCTTGTTCATAATTATTCATAACTTATAACTAATTATGGAAAAGAACTTAAGTAACGGTCAAATAATAAGTTCCTGATTTGGACGGAATCTTTTGTCCTCATTTTTCATTTTAATTCAGTCAAAGTATTAACAATTATCCTTCATTAAAATAAAAACTGAGAACAAAATATTCTCGTCTAAATCGGGAA
>CAKZSH010000099.1 GCA_937918905.1 uncultured Saprospiraceae bacterium | reverse complement strand
GACCCGACTGAAGTATCGGGCAATGAGGAGTTTAATGGAAAAATTGATGGCTATACTTTTAGTAAAGATGAAAGTAAAATTTTAATCAAAACAGAAACTGAAGCCATCTATAGACGAAGTACTCGTGCTAACTTCTACGTTTGGGATATTCCTAACAAGACATTAACAACTGTCGAAACGGAAGGTAAACAACGTTATACTTCTTTCTCCGATGAAGCAGATAAAGTTGCTTTCGTAAGAGGTAACAACTTGTACTACAAAGATTTGGCAAGTGGAAGAATCACTCAAATTACCAATGATGGAAAATTTAATCACATCATCAATGGTGGTACAGATTGGGTTTACGAAGAAGAATTTGCAATTGCAAAAGGATTCGAATGGTCGCCTGATGGTAGCAAAATTGCCTTTTTAAGATTTGATGAAAGTGAAGTCAAAGAATTCACAATGACTTTGTACAAAGACGAATTATATCCTGAGTATGAAACTTTTAAGTATCCTAAAGTTGGAGAAAAGAACGCAACTGTCTCTGTTCATATTTATGATACCAAAACTGGAAAAACTGTAAAAGCAGATACTGGAAGTGAAACTGATATTTATTTTCCAAGAATCAAATGGACTTTGGACGCTAACAAGTTGTGTATTTTTAAAATGAATCGACACCAAAATCAATTAGAACTATTATTGACCAATGCCACCACAGGTGCTACTTCGGTAATGCTAAAAGAAGAAAATAAATATTACATCGACATCACAGATGATATGACTTTTTTGGAGGATGGAAAATGTTTTATTTGGACAAGTGAAAAAGATGGTTACAATCATATATACATGTATGAATTAAATGGTAAACTGAAACGGCAATTGACCAAAGGAAAATTTGATGTAACCAGTTTATATGGAGTGGATGAAAAACGGAAAACCATTTACTATCAAGCTGCCGAGGAATCTCCATTAGAAAGACATGTTTATTCTATCAGTTTTAAAGGAAAGAAAAAGAAAAAAGTATCTCCTGCCAAAGGAACAAATAGAACTCAATGGAGTAGCAATTTTGATTATTATGTGAACACACATTCTACATTAAATTCTCCTGCAACTTACACCGTTTATGAAAATTCAGGAAAGCAGGTTCGAGTGATTGAGGATAATACTGGAATGAAGCAAACTCAAAAGAACTTTGGTTGGAAAGATTTTGAATTTATGGAAGTACCTATTCCAAGTGGTGAAAAATTAAATGCTTGGATACTCAAGCCTGCGGATTTTGATCCTAATAAAAAATATCCAGTTTTCATGTATGTCTACGGAGGTCCAGGAAGTCAAACTGTAAATAACTCATGGGGTGGATTCAATAACTGGTGGTATCAAATGTTGGCACAAAATGGCTACATCGTAGTAAGCGTTGATAACCGAGGTACAGGTTCTAGAGGTCAGGAATTTAAAAAAATGACTTATCTACAATTAGGGAAATATGAAACCATGGATCAAATTGATGCTGCAAAATATTTAGGAAAACAATCTTATGTTGATGCAGAACGGATTGGAATATTTGGATGGAGTTATGGAGGTTATATGTCTTCGCTCTGTTTGTTTAAAGGTGCGGATGTTTTTAAATCTGCAATTGCAGTAGCACCTGTAACGAATTGGAAATGGTACGATACCATTTACACAGAACGATATATGCGTACTGAAAAAGAAAACGAAAGTGGTTACGAAGATAATTCTCCTGTGAATTTTACAGATTTGTTAAAGGGAAAATATTTATTAGTTCATGGTGGTGCTGATGATAATGTTCATTTCCAAAATACAGCTGAAATGGTCAACGCATTGGTTCGATCCAACAAACAATTTGATACTTATTTTTATCCAAATCGAAATCATGGAATTTATGGTGGAACAACTCGATTGCACCTTTATAATAAAATGACAAATTTTATTTACGAAAATTTATAATACTTTATCTCAATTTCGAATGCTGCGGTTAAATCATTTTTATTGATTTAACCGCAGTTTTAATTTATACGTATATGTTTTGTTATAAAAAAATACTTTTTTGCGCTTTACTTTTAATTGGATTTTTATGGAGTTGCAAAACTCCTCCTCCTCCTGAAAAAGATTTCACTAAATTAGAATGGCTTTTAGGGACTTGGGAAGTTAATGAAGGAAACGAATATGAAACTTGGACAAAATTAAATGACACGACTTTTTATGGGAGAAACTTTAAAGTCTATCACGAAACTGATACTTTAATTACAAGGAATGCTCACCTCGTAAAAAAGGAAAATGATTTTTTTTTCCTCCCAATAATCAAAACACCTCAAGGAGATAAAGAAATCTATTACAAAATGATTTCTGATTCGGATAGTTATTTTATTTTTGAAAACCCTCAACATAGTTTTCCTAATAAAATAACTTACACCATTGTCAATGAAACAAATGTAACAACAAAACAGGAGGGTAAAAATAGAAAAATAGAATATAATTATAAGCGACTAAAGTAAGGAACGGTTTAGCAATAAGGTTCACTATTCTTTAAAGAAGAGACTTTAATACTATAAAGGAAGCAATTAATATGTGACTAAAGGATGTATTTACGTTATGTCTTAGAAATCAATTTTGAGCCTTTTATCAAAAAAATGCACATATCTTAACATACTTTAACAAAAGTCTAAAACGTTAACATAATAATGTTCCTTTTTGATAAAAGAACCTAAATCAAATCTAAATCCTTTTTAATCAATATATAATACATTAAAAAATTATTATATTTGATTGGAAAAACCTTAAAATTCTATCGCATTTTAATTTAACACTTGACACCTTTCAATAGAAAAGGTAGCTTTATATTCAGAAAATATAAGTTTCTGGCATAAAGTTGGAAACCTAATTAACAAAAATTTTCTTCCATGAAAAATCTAATGTTTTTAATTCTATTACTTCCTTGCTTAGCAGCTACCCAAAGTTTGGATAGCATTTCTAAAGCTCTAGGTAGAGGAGATGTTGAATCTTTATCTACTTATTTTGATGAGAATGTTGAAATTGATGACGACTTTTATGATAAAGGAGAAGCTAAAGAAGTAATTAAAAAATTCTTTACAAAACATCCTGCTAAATCGTTTAGCCTTATTCACCAAGGTACTTCCAAAGGAGAAGATTCCAAATACTTCATTGGAAATTTAAATGCTGGAAATAGTACTTTTAGAGTGTATGTTTACATCAAAGTCGATGGCAGTAATTCTCGCATTCAAGAACTTCGATTCGATAAAGAATAGTTTTCTTAAAATAATAGTTAAAAAAAAGGTTCGTTCAAGATATTTGAACGAACCTTTTTTTATTTTCATGAACGAAGCTCGTTCATAGTTTTTGTCATTTCATTAATTTACAGCCAACTTGATAGTTCTTCTTGCATCTGCCTGACGAATTTCTAACATATAAATTCCTACAGGTAAATCAGAAGTATTCAATACATATTGGTTTCCTGCAAACTTATCAGTTTGAAGTTGCTTGCCGCTCATTGAAGAAAGTGTAATGTTATACGTTTTTCCAGTTGAGTTATTAATATTGATATAAGTAAACTCGCTAGCTGGATTAGGGAAAACAGTTACATCTTCAAATAAATGAGGATCCAAAGTAGATACTGTATTATTATTTTCCTCTACGAAAGGATTTGACCATTTATCATGAGTCAGTACCTCTTGAGCAGTCAATGTTTCCATGAAAGCAACAAGTGCTTCTTTTTCATTATCCTCAAACTGAAGACCTCTAGGATCTTGTAACCAGTTAAAGAATGTATTAGGGTGATTTTCTAAACCTTCACTATAAAAGTCAACAACTTCTTCCAAAGTTTCGAATCGACCATCATGCATAAAAGGTCCAGTAACTGCGATATTTCTTAAAGTAGGTGTTTTGAATACACCATCAAAGAAAGGATCATTAGTCCAAGCCCCCATTCCAGCATCACTTGCTATAGAATCTAATCCATTAGTGAAGTTAGCACCAAGAAGAATTGAGTTATTTTGAGGTGAAGCGAAATGAGGTGTCGTGTGACAGAATCCACAATTCATTTCAAATAAGTCCATACCTAATTGCTCTTGCTGAGTAAAGTTAGAAAATCCATTTTGTAGACCTACATCAAATTTAGAATCAAAAGAAGCAATAGATCTAATAAATTGAGATAAAGCATCTCCAATTCTTTCTTCAGTAATCGCAGGTGTACCAAATGCATCTGTAAATAAATCTGCATAGTAATCAGTATCCTCCATCTTAATAATCAAGTCAACAATATCTAATCCTAATTCATCAGGATTAAGAATTGGCTGAATCACCATCTCTTCCAAAACAGAGTGACGGCCATCCCAGAAAAGTTCTTCGGTATTTTGCCAAGCCAAATCATTGATTTGTAATGAGTTACGTGAAGTTTCCGTTTCTTCAATACCTTCACTCATTGCAACATTATCAGCAAAGCTAAATTCTTGTTTATGACAACTTGCACAGGCAACTGTATTATCTGCTGATAATAATTTATCATAAAATAAAACTCGACCGAGAGTAGAACCTTCATTCGTAACCAAACTAAATGTATTTGGACGTGGATCTGATCCCCAAATTGATGGTGTATTTTCCAAAAATTCTGGTAAATCCATCTCATACGTATGAGGCACATCTGGTAATTCCAAAACTTGATCTAAAGTAGTTGCAGAAGAGAAGTTTACAACCGTTACAATTTTTTTCCCAAAAGGAGTCATACTAGTAAGAGCTACGATTAAAAAAACTGCAATAAGGGAAAGGTAAATTTTTTTCATGATAATAGTTTTAGTTGAATAAATATTCAATTGGAAAAAAAATTTATTACAATAATATATTGTTCTGTTAATATATGAAAACGCTGCTTAGGCTATCGGATTTTGAAGAAACATACAATTCTTTCGGACGATTCTAGCTTTTTGTTTCAGGTAGGATACATATTACAATTAGTTTTAATTTCCAAGCCTCTGTAAAAATAAGAAAAAACTAATTGTCATACAAATGTCACACTTATAAGTTTTTATTTTAGGGACTAGGAAATAAATAATTTACCCCCTGACGGCTTCTTTTTCTCTTTGACTTCATGAAAAAATGAAGCCGTACCGCAGGGTATGTCTTAATTTTTCCATTTCCTCAAAGAAAAAACAACCTCGTCATCTGGGTAGATTATTTAATTCCTAGTCCCTAATATTAAGCAAATTGCTCAAATAACTCAGGATTTTCTTTGATAAAGGCATTGAATTTTCTTCGGCTGGCAATAAATGTTATTTTTTTTCCAAAAAAACCTGGTTCTTTTAACTTCAAATGAATCGTTCGGAAAATGATAAAATCACGTTCCTCAACATTTGAAATATTATGCCAAGGGTATTTAAAATTTTTAAAATAATTGGTGACATACACAAATTGGTCATCCATTTCTACTCGCTTAATCCGCATTACTGACCAATACAAAAATGCAATTCCAAGCAATAAAAAAATCAACATTCCTATTCGGAAACTTCCAATAGAAATGCCTCCAAATGTTCCAACATCTAATTTCCAAACGGCAAAAGTGAAAGAAGAAAAAAATACTATCCAAAAAACGGGTAGGAATATTTTTAAAAATAAAGTTAAGGAGGTGGAGACTTGTTGCATTTTATTGATGGTTTGATTGAGTGATTGTTTCGCTTCGCAATTGAGTGATTGTTTCGCTTCGCTGATTGTTATCGAATAATTTTGATTTACAATTTAACAATCAACGAAGCGAAACAATCAAACCATTTAGTTTAAGGTTTACTTATCATTTCTCGTTTTTCTTTTTCTTCTGCATTTTTAACTACCCTTCTTGAAATGATGATACTTACCTCATACAACATAAATAATGGAATCCCAATTAAAAACTGAGTAACAACATCTGGTGGTGTAACGATAGCTGCCAAGATCAAAATAATAATCATGGCATGTCGTCGATATGTTTTCAAAAATTCAGGCGTAATCAATCCTACTCTCGATAGAAAATAAACTGCTACTGGTAATTGAAAAACTAAACCTGTTGGAAATGTAAATAGAATTATGGAAGAAACATATTCAGAAAGATTCGGCTCAAATGCGACTTCTCCAAATTGATAATTAGCTAAAAAGGTAACCGCAAATGGGCAAATCACAAAATACCCAAATAATACTCCTGATATAAAAAGCGCAGAGCAAGAAAACACAATTCCTCTTGCAGCCTTCTTTTCATTTTTATGCAAGGCAGGCTTCACAAATCGCCAGATTTCCCAAAATATATATGGAAAAGTCAAAATCAATGAAAAAATAACTGAAGCACGAATATGAGTTAAAAACTGTTCAGGCATACTTTTAACATCTACCGTAAACTCTGGAGGGTAAAAACAGGTGGCTTCTGAAAGGTTACAAAAGAACTGATAAGTAGGAAAGTCTTTGCTTCTAGGCCAATTCAAAATGTGAACTAAAAAATCCTTGGCAATAAATGTGATAATTGCAAATACTACCAACGCTACCACAGATCGCACTAAATGCCATCGCAAAGCCTCAAGATGATCCAAAAAGGACATCTCCCCTTCTTCTGGTAAATTATCTACGTCAACTTGATCTAATGGCATTTTCTAAATTTTTCTCAAAAATAATCAGAAAGTTGGAATGGTTAATAATTGAAAGGTTTAATTCTTATTTAATTTACGGTGGACGGTCGCTGTGCTTGACGGTGGACGGTCGTTCGTTTCACTCACTTGACGGTGAACGGTCGCTTCGCTTGACGGTTCGAATAATAATGAATACAAGTTTTGTTAACCGTCAAGCGAAGCGACCGTCCACCGTCAAGTGAGCAAAGCGAACGTCCGTCCACCGTAAAAAAAACCTCAACCGTAGAAGAACGGCTGAGGTAATATTTGGTTAAAATGGTTAGGACAAAAGAGGACGTATCCTCTCTTTTTTAGTAATTCAATAATTCTAAAACTTTTATTTTTAATTTTTCTGCTGATGGTAAATAGGCTTTTTCCAAATCACTATTCAGCGGAATCGCAGGCGTATTTTCAGCACCCATTGTCATCACAGGAGCATCTAAATCTTTAAAACATTCTTCTTGAATTCGACCAGCAAGGCTTCTTGCAAAAGAACAATTTACCGCCTCTTCAGTTAAGACAAGACATTTATTATTTCTTTTTACGGATTCGAATATAGTAGTTTCATCGAGAGGAGCAAGTGTTCTTAGATCAACAATTTCTATTTGGCCTTCAAAATTTTTTGCAGCATTCAATGCCCAATGAACGCCCATACCATAAGTGATAATGGTCAAGGTATTTCCATTTTGCAATTGTTGAGTGGAAGGTTGTAACAATACATTTGCTTTTCCAAAAGGTAGAATATAATCCTCTGCTGGTTCAATAGTTCTGGCAGCTTGAGTACCAGGTACTTTGGACCAGTACAATCCTTTATGCTCAAAAATCACAACTGGATTTGGATCATGGTAAGCTGCTTTCATCAATCCTTTAAGGTCTGCGCCATTGCTTGGATAGGCAATTTTTACTCCTCGAATATTAGTGATAATAGATTCCACACTCGAAGAATGATAAGGGCCACCACTTCCGTAGGCTCCAATGGGAACTCGTAAAATCATATTGACTGGAAATTTTCCATTCGACAAATAGCATGATCGACTGACTTCCGAAAACAATTGATTGATCCCTGGAAAAATATAATCCGCAAATTGTACTTCCACAATTGGCTTCAATCCTACGGCTGACATTCCCACCGTCGAACCCACAATAAATGCTTCTTGAATTGGAGTGTTAAAAACCCTTTCGTCTCCAAATTTTTGTGCTAAAGTTGCAGCCTCTCTAAAAACACCACCCAATCTTGCTCCTACATCTTGACCATACAACAAAGTCGATTTATCACTTTGCATAATTTCTTCAACTGCATGTAATGCACAATCTACCATGACCACTTCACTTCCGTTTTGAGGGGTTCTCTGACCAGTTTCTTCCATGATGGGAGTAGGGGCAAAAATGTGGTCATAGATAGATTGTGGCTCTGGTTCGTCAGCCGACAAGGCATGTTTGAAATCAGCTTGAACCTTTGAAAATGCATCTTTCTCTAGTTTGGTTATTTGTTTTTTGGAAAAACCATTTTCCAAAAGTTGATTGATTAAAATAGGATAGGGATCTTTTAATTTTGCTTCATCGAGGTCATCTCGATACCATTCCATTCGCACACCCGAAGTATGATGATTGAGCAAAGGAACTTTGGCATGAACCAAAAAGGGTCTTCGCTCTTTTCGAATTTTTCCAATCACTTTATTTAAAGTAGAATAGCATTCTATAAAATCACTTCCATCAATTGAAATGGCTTCCAATCCTTTAAAACCTGCTGCATATTCATAAGCATCTTGCGCTCTAATTTCTCTCGCATGTGCTGAAATATCCCATTCATTATCTTGTACTAAAAATAAAATTGGATATTGTTTTAAAGCTGCCATTTGAAATGCTTCGGACACCTCGCCTTCCGTAATTGCAGCATCACCTATGGAACAAACTACGATTGGTTTTTGCTTGTGACCTTCATCCAATTTTAGGAGTTCTTTATATTGAATCCCCATCGCAACTCCAGTTGCAGGAATGGCTTGCATACCTGTTGCAGACGATTGATGTGGGATTTTTGGTTTGTCCTCATCTTTTAAACTTGGATGCGAATAGTAAGTTCTTCCACCTGAAAAAGGATCATCTTTTTTGGCCAATAATTGTAGCATCAAGTCATACGGTTGCATCCCTATGGAAAGCAACATCGCATCATCACGATAATAAGGAAAAGCAAAATCTTGAGGTAATAATTGAATCCCACAAGCCACTTGAATGGCTTCGTGTCCACGCGAAGTAGCATGTACATATTTTGAAACTGTCTTAAAATTATTTTCATACAATTCCGACATCTGCTTTGCCATACTAATTTTTAGGAAAGCATTAGAGAGTATTTTCTTTTGGATTTTTCCTTTAGATTTTATCATGTAATTTTTATAATTAAAAAATGATTTTGTGCTATAAATTTAATTTTTTTTGACTTATTGTTTTGATATTTTGTTAAAATAAGAATATTGTTACTATTTTTATAGTAATTATAAAAAATTGTTACGGGGGTGTTTTGTTAGGTGTGGTCAAAAAAAATAATGTTATGGTCAAATTAGATGAACTCGATATTAAAATACTTTCCTTCCTTCAAAATGATTCAAGAATGACGATTCGAGATATTGCTAAAGCCTTGAATATTTCTACGACTCCTATTTTTAATCGAATAAAAAGATTGGAAAAAGAAGGGGTCATTGATCGCTATGTGGCTATGGTCAATGCGGAGAAGGTGGGGAAAATGTTGTTTGCATTTGTTTTTCTTTCTTTAAAAGATCACTCCAAAGAGGCAGTTGAAAAAATGGAAAAACAAGTGATTGGATTCTCAGAAGTTTTGGAATGTCATTATGTGACTGGAGGAGCGGACTTTTTTTTAAAGGTCATTGTAAAAGACATCAAAGAATATAATGCTTTTATTTCTGAGAAATTATTTTCTGTAAAAAATATAGGAAAAATTGAATCGCTTTTGAGTTTGAGTATGACAAAAAGTACGAACGTTATTCCGTTGGGAGAGTGATTTATTCATGTTTTGAAAATACGTTGAGATAGGAACGCGGATGACACAGATGCGGCGGATTTAGAGTGGATTTTCTTTAACGTGTATAGTTTTTTTTGGAAAAGAATAAAATACGATTTTCGAAAAATCCACGTTCCTATCTCAACGTATTTTCGACAAAAAAACTATTTCCTTTTCTTCTTCTTTTGACTTTTAAAAATAGTCTTTTCCCTTGCCATCACCCGCTTGAATTTTTCGGGATATAAAATTTGTAAGTCTATTGTTTTTTTAGAAATTGGATGTTCAAAAGAAACCTTTTGAGCACACAACATCATTCCTTTTCCCAAGATAGTTTTTTGTCGACCTGCGTACATTTTATCACCCACAATGAGATGTCCTTCTTGTTGCATATGAATTCTAAGTTGATGTGTCCGACCTGTGATAGGCATGAGTTTGACTAGGGAAAAGTGGTCGAACATTTTGGAGGGCGTACTTTGAAGCGTCTCAAATTCAGTAATTGCTTTTTTCCCTTTGATGGGAAAACTGATTCGACCTTTCTCTTCTGTTTTTCCATGAACGACTGCAATGTATTCTTTTTTGACTTGATTGTTTTGAAATAAATTATTGAGTCCAACAAGTGCTTTTTTCGTTTTTGCTAACAATACAATTCCGTTGGTGGGTACATCAATCCGATGACAAGCTACGGGGTGGGGGAGCACGTCAGAATTTTTATTATTATAATTTTTATCAGCTAAGGCATTTTCAACTGTTTTGTTACGATTACCATTGACTGCAATTCCACCGGGTTTGTTGATCGCGATAATAAAATCATCTTCGAAGACGATGTCCAAATGAAATTCTATTTTCTTAATTTTTTTTACGCCTGAGCCTTTGAGTGTTATTTTATCCCCATTTTTTGCCCAATCAGAAATTTTAGCAGGCTCGCCGTTGATTAATAAACGATTGCTTGAAATGGCTTTATTTGCTGCACTTTTGCTACCTAAAATAGGAAATGCTTTGGCAGCGTAAATATTTATTGGAAGTGTTTTTTCCAAATCTTTCACTTTTACTACCCAACGTTTCGATGATTTTTTTGACATTTATTTTTTGTAATTGTGTTGTTATTTTAGCGTCTTTTACCAAATGGAATAATTAGCCCTCCCATAGGAATAAAATTACTTGATGTAATATGAACTTAATTCTTTTACGAAGCCTACATCGAGTGATTTCATTTTGTTTATCGTTTTAGTTTTTTTTTGATGTGTTTAGGTGTATGCGTCTAGTAGGTGTATATGTTTCGAAAATTTTTGAATTACATTAATTGAAAATGAATGAATTAGAATCAAAATTTTTCTACTGAGGGAGCCAAATTTACATTCAGCGTTAAGAATCAAAATTATTCAAAACATATACACCTATAACGCCATACACCTAAACACATTTAACAATCCCTAAAAGTAAATAATTATTTTCTTTTAGGAAGGATTCTGTAGGTTGCTCCAATATTGACAATCGTTAATGAGCCATAACCTAACTCTCCATAGAAGGCCCAATTATTATTTAAATAGTAGCGAAGACCTGCACTTGTGTTGTATACAAAATTAGGAAGACCACCTCCACCTGTATTAGCAGAATCACCACCGATTCGTTTCCTTTTGATAAAACTATAACCCAAAAGAGCAGTTCCGTACATATCTAATTTTTCCAATCCAAATATATTTTCTCTGTGATAAGCCATTCGTGCGCCCAAAGTTGTGGCATGAATTCTATCATATGAACTAAGTCCATTTTCAGTTGCAAAGACCGTATCACATTCGATACCTGGAATATTTAACCCCAACTCACATCCAATATCTCCTACCACACTTATGATGTCTCCTGTCAAAATACTACTAGCAATAGTAGGTGTTTTGGCAGTATAATAACCTACATGAAGGCCCACTCCAAGTTGAGGAGTTAAACCATATTCATATTTTAAAGTGAAATTAGGTGAGGCGTAACCTTCATTTTCTACGCCAATTAAATTTCCAACATTAAATGCCGTATTTGCCAAATTAGGAAATCCTGCACCTATACTAAAGGTGTGGCTTTTCTCAATATGATGGTGGAAAGGTTTCTTTATTTCGATTTCTGAATGCTCTTGATTTTGCGCTTGAATACTAATACAAAAACAAAGGAAAGCTATGATAAATAAGGAATTTTTCATTTTTTGAATTATTTGTTTGGTGAATAAAATAAGGAAATGGCTTGGGGAGAATTGTTGGCAGATAGTTATGGATGGGGAAATTAATGGTTGTATTGCAAAAATTATTCTAAGTTTTGAACTCCATGGGAATATCGAATAAGGAACGCTACGCTAAGGAATGTCGAAGTTTGACGAATACTTTTGAGGTCTCCCTATCACCATTAGTTCGTCAAACTTCGACATTCCTTAGCGTAGCGTTCCTTGTTCGATATTCGATATTCAATATTCAATTGTTTTTTTTATGTTAAAATCCAACGCAAGTAGGGGAAATCCTCGTTTGTATTGTCAAGTAGGAAACGAAACGAAATGGAAACATTTCTTTATATTAAATAAAAACAAATATCAACTAATTAAAAATTGCAATCCACATTTAAGCAAAGCATTGTAAATTTGAATTATAATTAACGATAAACCTAGAATCATTGATACCATACTTTTTTCAAATGATCCTAAAATTTTAACACTTAAAAATATTTATCATGAAAGTCAAACTAAGTTATTTAGCAGCGTTTTTTGTTTTATTTTTATTTGCTTCAAACGATCTTGTAGCGCAAGACAAAATTTATAAAAAGAATAAAAAGGAGGCAATCGAAGCCAAAGTTTTAGAAATTGGAACTGGTGAGATTAAATACCAAATATATGGTGAAGCAGACGGTTTGGTTTATGTAGTTGAAAAAACAGCCATATTGCGTATTGAATTTGAAGATGGAAGAACGGAATTTTATGGAAAAGAGAAAATGGATATGGAAGAATATTTTGAAGGTCAAAAAACTAAAGGTTTAAAAATATCTTTTCTAGGCCCATTAGTTGGTAATACCAATTTGACCTATGAGCAAAGTATTAGACCGGGGAGGAGTTTTGAAATAAAAGCAGCTTTTGTAGGTTTGGGGATCAATAGAGAAGAAGGAGATGATCCTAGAGGAGTTATTGTCTCTGCAGGATATAAATTAATGAAAAAACCGACCTTCCTTACTTCCGATACTAGAAGAAGGCACATTCTTCAAGGCGGTTATTTAAAACCAGAGATTTTTCTTGGTCATACTAGTTTTGATACCAATAATATCTTTGGACCTGGAGATGTTCGAGAATCTAGTACTACGGGTGGCTTCATCCTTAACCTTGGAAAACAATGGGTATTTAGTGAAGTTGTTTTATTAGATTTCTTTGTTGGAATCGGTTACGGAACAGGCGAAAGTAGAAGGTCAACATTCGTAAATAACAATTTTGCTTTTCAATCTGGACTAAATGTAGGAATCGCATTTTAAAGTCATTATCTGCCATTTATTTAAGGAACGGTAAACCATCCTTAGGTAATAGTAAACCCGAATTTTCATTTTGAAGATTCGGGTTTTTCTATTTTAAATCCATAGCGCACCAATCATATTATTTGTTTTTAAATGTATAAAATGCTAATTTTTAACGAATTATGATTTTATAACATATGAATTTCATAAATAGATTTTTTTGAAAAATTGAAAAAAATGATATTTTTACATTTCTCTTAAACCTAAGAAAGGCTTGTTACTTTGTATTTATCAGTATATATACTCATACAAGCCAACCCTGATATTTCTTCCCGTATCTGATCTTAAAGCATACATAACATACTATTTACAACGCTAGAAATAGCTATATTTTAATTAACAACACTATGAGAAAGTTTGTAATTACCTTTATCACACTATCCCTCTATGCCATTTCCTTAAATGCTCAAATTAATGGTTCTGTAAAACTTGGTCTTACTGGTTATCAAGGCGATTTGCATTGTCGGTCTGATGAGTCGATAGGTTTATTTCAAGAATTAAATCCTTCGTTTGGAGTTGGAGTGCATCTTCCATTGAGTCGAGTTATTGGTTTTCGAGGAGAGTTAAGTTATTTTCGGTTGACAGGTGATGAAACCCAATTTGAAACACCTGCCCAGACCAACCGAGGCTGGGCTTTTAAAGATAATTTATTTGAAGTGTCGGCTTTATTGGATTGGGAAATTTTAGGAAGAAGGAGATATGATATTAGTGGCAATTTTAAAAAAACACTTACGCCAGTTATTTTTGGAGGAGTAGGTTTAGGATTTACTAATTCTGAAGTTGATTGGAAAAATTCAACTAATGCAAATATTAGTACCGATCAAGTTTATGACAAAAATGCAGAACTCACCATTCCACTTGGAATTGGACTTAAATATTATTTTTCTGAAAAATTAGCCTTGGCTGCGGAGTTGGCGATGCGTATGCCTGTTTCGGATTATTATGATGGAGTTAGTTTTTCAGGCAATCCTGAAAATGATGATTTGTTTGCCTTTGGAGGAGTGAAGGCTTACTTCGGATTAGGTGGAAAAAAAGATCAAGATGGCGACGGTGTAGCAGATAGCAAAGATGCTTGTCCTGAAGTTTTTGGTTCCAAAACATTAAATGGTTGTCCTGATCGAGATAGTGATGGGGTAGCGGATGCTCAAGATAAATGTCCCTTACTTTTTGGGCCAGCGACTACATCAGGTTGTCCTGATTCTGATCGAGATGGAGTAGTGGATTTTGAAGATGCTTGCCCGATGATTGCAGGAACAGTTGCCATGAATGGTTGCCCTGACTCTGACAATGATGGTATTATGGATATTCAAGACCGTTGTCCAAATGTAGCTGCAGCAGGAACTAAATTTGGTTGTCCTGATGCGGATATGGATGGCGTATCAGATGAATTTGATCTTTGTCCAAATGTTGCTGGTGAAGTATACCGACAAGGTTGCCCACTTAAAGATTCGGATAATGATGGGGTAGAAGATGCTAGGGATAAATGCCCTGACGTAGCAGGTTCAATGATGGCGGATGGTTGTCCTAATAATGATTTTGATGGAGATGGTGTTTTGGATAAAGATGACAAATGTCCAAGTATAGCTGGCGATCATGCGAATGGTTGTCCTGATGGAAAACCGATCAAAATTCTTCCTCCTGTTACTCCTCCTGATGATAACTTGACTTGTAACTGTAGTGGCAATGCAAATCCTATTTTTAATATTCCATCTTATAAAATACCAAAGCGTCTTTCTCGATTGGGATCGAATCCTGAATTTGGAAATTCTCATGCCTTGGATGCACGTGGATTTTATGATAAGTTACATCGTGCGTATAATGATAATGCTCGAGATCGAATTTTCTTGGATAAATTATTTAAAGGAATGGGGTATGCTGGTTTTGCGGAAGTGACGCCTGAATTATTTTATGAAATAATGATACCGTATGGCGTGAGTGGAAATATCGGTTATGGAAAAAATCATGGGACTATTTATGCGGTGTTAAATGTAACATCGGAAAAGGATTTGATGGCGTTTGGGATTAAGGCGAGGAATGGTTGTGATATGTATTTTATGAAGACTTGTGGGAATCATTTTTTCTATTGCCCGAATTAACGTATCGCGTATCACCGTAATACGTATTACGTAGCTGCGGGTTTTAACCCGCAGGAAAAAAAGGTCAAGTGCATCGCACTTGACCTTTTTTTAAATTTTTTTGATTTTTCTGCGGGTTAAAACCCGCAGCTACACCAGCCGTGTCGAAAATATTTTAAAGGCATCGAATGTGATGCCTTTAAGATATTTTTATTTTTTCGTCTGTTCTATTTTTTCTTTATCAATCAACTGTAAGGCAAGTTCTGACATTGGGTTTTCTTTTTTTGAGTGAGACCATTTATTTCTTTAGGATGAATATATGAGTTTTTCCATAAAAATTTTAACATACTCGAATTCGAGTACAAGAACCCATTTTTCCATTCATGGAAAAAACAACAATATTCATCTAAAAACCATCTCATCTTCCACTTCATTAGCTACATTTGCCCCACAAACAATCCAACCAAAACTTTGTTAAATCAGTAGGAAATCAAAATCAAAATATCAATCAAAATCAAAAATCGAATAATGTTGATTCACCATATATTGTTTTGATTTTGATTGTCCTTTTGATTTTGATTTCCCAACTCATAGGGGTAAGTCAACTTTAACATGTCTTACTATCGAATCATATTTTTAATTAAAAAAACACTACATGCAAATCAAATCACTTGTGCTAGGAGTATTGGCATTTTTCCTTTTTTCCAATAATTCCTATTCACAAAATGCCCGAGCCGAAAAGGTCACGCTTAGCGGATACGTCAAAGAAGCATCCAGCGGCGAGACCCTCATCGGAGCTTCCGTTTATGTCAAAGAATTACAAAACGGAACGAATACCAATGAATACGGATTTTATTCTCTCTCCTTGCTTCCAGGTAGTTATGAAATCGAAGTTTCCTATATCGGTTTTGAAACCCAAACTCAAAAAATAGATCTTAAAGAAAATAAAAAACTCGATATCGAGCTGGGAACTGATGCCCAAGAACTCGTCGAAATTGTAGTGACCTCGGAGGCAGAAGATCAAAATGTAACGAATACGGAAATGAGTGTCAACAAAGTCAGTATTGCTACTATCGAAAAGATGCCAGCACTTTTGGGTGAGGTGGATGTCATTCGAAGTATTCAGTTATTGCCAGGGGTTTCGACAGTAGGAGAGGGCGCAACGGGGTTTAATGTAAGGGGTGGAAGTATCGATCAGAATTTGGTTTTATTGGATGAAGCACCAGTTTATAGTTCTTCGCATTTGTTTGGAATGTTTTCGGTTTTTAATCCTGATGCGGTTAAAGATGTGAAGTTATATAAAGGTGGAATTCCTGCTCGTTACGGTGGTCGATTGTCTTCAATATTGGATGTACGGATGAAAGAAGGGAATACTCGAAAGTATGAGGTGAATGGAGGTATTGGTCTGATATTCAGTCGGTTATCTGTCGAGGGCCCAATCGTTAAAGACAAGGCTTCTTTTATTGTAGCAGGTCGGCGATCGTATATTGATATTTTAGCCAAACCAATTATTGAAGAACAAGTAGGCGGTGATACGAAGTTGAATTTTTATGATTTGACGATGAAGACGAATTATAAAGTCAATGAAAAAAATCGAATTTTCTTATCTGGATATTTAGGACGAGATGTATTTGGTTTTGGAAATGCAGCAGGTTTTAATTGGGGAAATCGAACGGCGACTTTACGATGGAATCATTTATTTAGTGAGCGGTTGTTTTCCAATTTTACCGCTTTCTTTAGTGACTATGATTATCAGATTAATTTTAGTTTGGATGATGATAATAAATTTGATTGGAATGCCAATATCATCAACACCAGTTTAAAATCAGATTTTTCTTATTACCTCAATCCTGATAATTTAATCACCTTTGGTGGGCAAGTGGTAAAATATAAATTTCAGACAAATGCGGTAGGTGTCAACGAAGGTTTGGTTTTGGATTTTTCCCTACCTGATAAACATGCCTTGGAAGGAGGTTTGTTTGTAGAAAACGATCAAAAGATAAATGGAAGATTATCGCTTCAATATGGATTGCGATGGTCATTCTTTAATTATATGGGAAAAGGATTTTCGTATGAGTTTGAAGAAGCTTCAGCACCTGGCGAACGAAGAGTTCCTATTTTGGATAACACTCAAGAATTTGGAAGTTGGGAAAACATCGAGACCTTTAATAATCTCGAACCTCGTTTTTCCATCAAGTACCAATTGAATCCTACCACTTCTGTCAAGGCAGGTTACAACCGAATGGCACAATACATTCACTTAGTTTCTAACACTACTGCTGCAACTCCTGTCGATGTTTGGACTCCTAGTACTAATAATATTAAACCTGAAACTGCCAATCAAATCGCAGTAGGACTTTTTAAAAATTTCAAAGACAATACTTACGTCACTTCCTTGGAAACTTATTATAAATCATATAAAAATTTATTAGAATATGTTGATGGTGCAGATTTATTGTTAAACGAATTTTTGGAAGGGGAGTTGCTTTCGGCAGATGGTCGTGCTTATGGATTGGAAGTACAATTGGAAAAAAAGAAAGGAGACTTTACAGGTTGGATCAGTTATACTTTGGCTCGTACAGAACGACAAGCGGAAGGGGTGAATGCAGGGGAATGGTATCCTTCCCGTTTTGATCAGACACATAGTTTTAGTACAACTGCTTTTTATGAGTTGACAAAACGTTGGACTTTTTCTGCCAACTTTGTTTTAAATTCTGGTACGCCTGCGACTTTTGCAACGAGTAGAATTGAACAACAAGGTTATGTGATTCCACATATTTATAATGAAAGAAGAAACAATGTTCGGATTCCGCTTTATCATCGTTTGGATATTGCGGCTACTTTAAAAGGTAAGGAAAAACCGAATAAAAAATGGAGTGGAGAATGGGTGTTCTCGGTTTATAATGTGTACAATCGACGGAATCCGTTTTCGATATTTTTTAGGGAAAATAGAATTCGTACACCGCAGGGAACGCCTATTGAAACGAATGCGATTCGGTTTTCTGTGATTGGGAGTTTTATTCCTAGTGTGGCTTATAATTTTAAATTTTGAGCCCCCAGCTCTCGAAACTTCGGGAGAGCTTTTTTTCTTTGCCTTTCGGCAAGGAAAAAAGTTGATGAGGTGTGTCAAATAATTTTGAATAACAATAGGTTAGCATTTTGACAATGCTGATAAATATAAAATACTAAAAATGAATAACAGAATTAAAATAAATCTACTCCGTAAACGCTCCCGAAATTTCGGGAGTTGGGGGCTTGCGTTACTTTCTTTGCTTATTTTCAATTCTTGCGAAGATAAAATCGATCTCGAATTAGAGCAAGATGGTGCTCAACTAGTAGTTGATGCTTGGGTGAATAATATGTCTGAAACACAGGTGATTAAGTTGCGTCGGACGGCACCTTACTTTGAATCGGCTTTTGCTCCAGAGGTGCTTGGGGCAACGGTAACTGTTTTTGAAGGTAATCTAGCTGATAGCATGATAACTGGCGTTTTTCAATTTGAAGATGCGGATGAAGATGGGAATTATACTTGGACTCCTGCAGCAGGGGAGAGTTTGGCAAAAGAAGGAAAAGACTATGCTTTAGTGATCGAATTAAATGGTGATGAATATATTTCTCTTTCTACTGCCAATCGTCCCGCTCAAGTAGATTCTATTGGGTATGAATTTCGGGAATCAATTGTTGGACAACCTGAGGGAATTTATGCAACTTTCTTTGCAATTGACCAAGCTGGAGAGGGAGATGTGTATTGGATTAAAAGTTATAAGAATGGAGCATTTTTAAATAAACCTCAGGAATTGAATATTGCTTACGATGGAGGATTTTCTCCTGGTGGTGGTTCGGATGGAGGATTGTTTCTTCCTCCTATTCGAGAGGCGATTAATCGTATTCCTGATTTTGAAGATGATGCTCCTGATGATTTAGATATTCCGCCTTGGACAGTAGGGGATACTGCAATGGTGGAAGTTCATTCTATTACTTTGGAGGCTTTTTATTATTTGTTTCAAGCAAGGGAGCAAATGACGCAAGGTGATAATGGACTCTTTGCAACTCCAATTACTAATGTACCGACTAACATTTTTTCCCAAAATGAAAATGCGAAAGAAGAACCTGTTGGCTTTTTCTGTGTGTCGATGGTGGGAACTGCTGAACGGGTTATTGAGTGACTCCTTTGAATATCGAATATCGAACAAGCTTGTTCCTTGTTCCTTGTTCGATATTCGATATTCAAAAGCATTAACCCCAAAAAATTATCCAATTATTTGCCTGCTATTTTTATGTGAAACATATAAATTTTCCTAAATTTACATAGACACGACGCTTATTTCCCCTACTTATTTGCGAAAACCCTCCAAAACCAAGGAAATTGTAAGCAATTTCAAACAAATCAGTTCCAAAAATTTCAGACCCTCGATTACGAAAACAAGCATTTTGCTATTTTGACCTAGAGTTCTTGCCTCATGGTCAATTCTATTTTATTGGTGAATGAACTCATTCTTCACTATTTTTTTTATTGAACAAACATATATAAAAAATGAAAAGCGCATTAATGAAACCCATCCTTTCATTTATGATTACAAAAAAATCATTGTTTACTTTTTTTGTAATTATAATGTTATTTCCTGTTTTAAATTTTGGACAAAATATTGTCATCAATGAATTTATGGCCTCGAATGGTTCAACTCTATCTGATAATTTTGGAAATTTTGATGATTGGGTAGAATTATATAATCCAAGTAATACACCTGTTGATATTGGAGGAATGTATTTGACTGATGACTTAGCAGTACCCACACTATGGCAAATTCCAAATGGCGCATCAGCTCAAACTACCATTCCTGCTGGTGGATATTTAATCCTTTGGTTTGATAAAGAGACCAATCAAGGACCGTTACATGTAGATGCAAAATTGGGTTCTTCGGGGGAAGACTTAGCCATCTTTAGTAGTACAGGATCGCTGATTGATAGTCGAACTTTTGGAGTTCAGTTTGAAGATGTATCGGAAGGTCGTGATCCAAACGGAGGTTCCAATTGGGACTTTTATCCTGAACCAACACCAGGTGCAGCGAATGACACAGAACCCGGATTATTAAAAGCGGATCCACCAACTGCTTCCACGGGGAGTGGTTTATTTACAAGTGCACAAACGGTTACGTTGAGTACTTCCGTACCTGGTGGAGAAATTTATTATACAACTGATGGAGCTATTCCTACTCAATTTGCAACACTTTATACTGGACCGATTTCTATTTCTGAAAATACACCGCTTCGAGCGGTGACTTTTGCAGATGGGTTTACAAAAAGTGATCCTGCAACTTTTAATTATTTAATAAATGTAAGTCATACATTTCCCATTGTAAATATTACGGCAGGGGACGATTTGTTATTTAATCCTGTGACTGGAATGTATCCAAATTATGAAGAGGATATTGAGATTCCTGCGCATGTAGAATTAATTGAACCAAATGGTACAGTTGGTTTTTCTCAAATAGCAGAGATAGAAATTCATGGTACGGCAAGTGCAACTATTCCTCAAAAATCTATTGCTTTAAAAGCAAAGAAAAGTTTGGGAGGAAAAGAATTTGACTATCCTGTTTTTGATGATTTAAACTTTGATGCATATCGTAGTTTAATTGTTAGAAATTCAGGACAGGATAATAATATTACCATGTTTCGAGATGCCTTGGTAAGTAGTTTGGTGAGAGATTTAAGTGATGTAAATGGAATCATCGAAACGCCAAAATTATATACACAAGGGTATCGTCCTGGAGTACTTTATATTAATGGAGAGTATTGGGGAATAAATAATATTCGGGAGCGAATGGATAAAAGATATTTAAAAGTACATTTTGATTTGGATGATGATGAGGTGGATTTTTTAGAAAACTTGGATGAGGTAAAAGAAGGTGATTTAATAGAGTGGAATAATTTCGTGGATTATTTAAATAACAATGACTTTACAACTGATGCAAAACTAAGTGAACTGAATCAACAAATTGATACGGATCATTATCTCGATTATGTAGTATTCAATGTGTACATTGATAATTGGGATTGGCCCGGTAATAATAATAAAAGATGGAGAGAACGAGTACCTGGTGCAAAGTGGAATTTTATGACTTGGGATTTAGATTTTACATTTGGGTTGTATTCTCCTCAAGGGTGGAATATTGGAGCTTGGTACAATAATTCATTATCACGATTGTATAATCAATATGGATTTAGTTGGCCAAACCCAGGTTGGTCAACATTACTTTACCGTAAAATGATTACGAATGAAAAATGGCGTACAGATTTTATCAACCGAATGGCGGATCAAATGAATGTACTCTATGATGCCAATCGAATCAATGGTAGAATTGATGAGCTTCAAGCCATTTACACTCCTGAAATGCCAGCGCATCTTGACCGATGGACAAATGGATTTCTTAATTGGGAAAGCAATATTGAAGTCCTAAAAACATTTGCAAATAATCGTGCAGAGTCTTTGCAACAACATGTTGTTTCTACATTTAATGATGTTAATGGAATTGCAGAAGTAACTTTAAATGCAAGTCCTTCTAATGGAGGTTCCGTAAAATTTAGTACGCTTACTTTAAATCAAAATCAATTTCCTTGGAATGGAACTTATTTTAGAGGAGTGGATATTCCAGTTGAAGCGGTGGCAAATCCTGGTTTTGTTTTTACGGGATGGTCGGTAGGTTCGATGGGAAGTAATGCTTCGTCAAGTATTAAACTTTTTGGAAATCAAACCATTACTGCCAACTTCGAACCAGTAGGAAATCAACAATCACAAAACATAAATTTCAATTTTATTTCGGATAAATTAACTACAGATAATCCTTTTCAAATTAATGCTTCAGCAAGTTCAGGATTACCAGTAAGTTTTAATATTGTCTCCGGCCCAGCATCTCTTTCAGGGAATACCATTTCATTAAATGGGAACACAGGAACGGTAGTGGTTGAAGCTACGCAAGGTGGAAATGCAAATTATCTTCCTGCACCAACTGTCACCCGTCAATTTAATGTTACAAATCCAAATCAAGGAGGAAATCCAACGGTCATTTTAAGTACTTCCAGTTCAACGGTGTCAGGAGCATTTACTGTAAATATTGAATTTAATGAATCTGTAAATGATTTGACCTTAGCAGAAGTTGTAGTGACCAATGGTCAAAAATCAAATCCAGCAGGTTTTGGAACGAGTTATAGTTTTACTGTTACGCCAAATAATTTTGGGTTAGTTACTATTAATATTCCAGCAGGAAGCGCATTTGATAGTGATGGGAATCCCAATGTTGCTTCGAATACCTTGGAAGTAAATTATACTGACCCCAATGCTCAAAACCCTACGGTTTCATTGACCACACCCAATACGTCGGTGACAGGAACATTTTCAGTTAATGCTAATTTTAGCGAAACGGTTTCTGGATTAAATTTAAATGAGATTCAAGTTTTGAATGGAACGGCATCTAATTTAAGTGGCTCAGGTTCGAATTATAGTTTTACCATTTCTCCAAATAATAATGGTAATGTACAAGTTAGTATTCCTGCTGGAGTGGCAACTAATAACAATGGAAATACAAATTTGTCTTCTAATAATTTGCAGGTTGATTATCAAAATAATAACTCTGGAAATCCAACAGTAATTTTAAGTACTTCCAACTTAATCGTCACAAGTGCGTTTACGGTTAACATTCAATTTAATGAGTCTGTTAATGATTTGACTTTGGCGGAAGTTGTAGTGACCAATGGTCAAAAATCAAATCCAGCAGGTGGAAATTCAAGTTATAGTTTTACTGTGACACCTAATAACTTTGGATTGGTTACAATTGTCATTCCAGCGGGAAGTGCTTTTGATATTGATGGCAATCCTAATTTAGTTTCCAATACTTTAGAAGTGAATTACCCTGGTCCAAATGGAGGAGGAGGAGATTGTACAACAGTCTCCAATCTTGCACTTAATCGTCCTGCTTCTCAATCAGGAACTCAACAATCTGGAAGTGCTAGCCGAGCGGTGGATGGGAATACGAATGGAAATTTTTGGAATGGAAGTTCTGTGTCCTTAACCAATTGGCAAGGTCAAGCTTGGTGGGAAGTTGACCTTGGTCAAGTTTCACAAATTGAAGAAATAAAAATTTGGAATAGAGAGGACTGTTGCGTTTATAATTTGAATAACTATTTTATTTTGATTTCGGATGTTCCATTTAATTCTACAGATTTAAATACTACGTTGAATCAAAATAATGTATCAAGTTTTTACCAAAATTCAGTAGCTGGAAGACCTTCAAATATTTCAATTAATGAAACAGGAAGATATGTGAGAGTACAATTAGAAGGAAACGGATTTCTAAATTTGGCTGAAGTAGAGGTGATGGGCTGTAATTCTGGTACCACTACTGTGACTTCTGATTATTGTAGTTCAGAAGGACAAATCCAAATTCATGATTGGATAGCAACAGTTGGATTAAACGATCTTTTTAATACAAGTGGTGCTGATGGAGGCTATGGTGATTTTACGAATCAAACGGCTAATCTTCAAGCTGGAGGTAATTATCCTTTAGTTTTAAATCCAGGATTTAATAATACTATTCATCAAGAATACTGGAAAGTGTGGATTGATTATAATCAAGATGGGACATTTGACGGGAATGAATTGTTATTTGAAAGTAATTCTTCGGGAGCGATTACTGCAGATGTGAATATTCCACAAGCGGTTAACAATGGTCTTACAAGAATGCGAGTTGCAATGAAATGGAATGACGCACCAAACAGTTGTGGTACATTTAGTTTTGGAGAGGTAGAAGATTATACTGTTAATTTGACAGGAGGAAGTGGAGCACTTATTTCCACATTGTCTAATCCTATTCAAGCACTTTCTGTAGAGCATGGACTTCAAGCAAAAGTTTATCCTAATCCTGTTGAGCAAATTCTAGTATTAGATTATACTACTTCAAATTCTGGGAAATTAAATCTTTCGTTATTGAATGTTGAAGGTAAATTAATTTTTGAAAAAGAAGAAGATATACTGATGGGTAATGATCGATTATTCCTTGACTTTTCAGATTATCCTGCGGGAATTTATACCTTATTTTTAAGACAAGGATCTCATCGAGAAAAAATACAAGTTGTAAAAATAAGAGAATAACGGGAGGGAATATCGAACAATAGAACAAGGATATACGATTTGAGAAGTTTTGACGAATAGCGGTGAGAGCCACTAATCACAATTATTCGTCAAACTTCGACATTCCCACAGATATTCTTGTAAATCGTAAAAACCATTATTCGATATCAACTCTATAATAAAGACAGTACGGCTTTTAGCTTTGCCCCCTAATCTTCAGTCATTTATGCTTAGCATAATTGGCTGTTTTTTTTTGGAATTTATCGAAGCATTCTATTACCTCATTTAATAATTTTGAAAAATATTAAATGAAGATTTTTTGTAATTATTCAGCATTGGCTGTACACGAGTCAAGGTTTGACTTTCCAAGTCAAGCCTTGACTTATAAGAACATCAATATAAGTCAAAGCCTGACTTAAAAAGTCAGACCTTGACTCGTGCTTACCACTCATTTAACATTTCTCTTCCTAATTTAAGATTGCAAAGAGTTCCATTTCTTAAACCTTCATAATCTTTTGCAGAAGAATAAATCCAATCGGTATTATTTTCTACTAAACCTGCTTTTCTTGGATTATTATGAATATAGGAGAGACAAAGGTTTAAATAATTATTACCTTTTGAAAATCTAAAATCTGTATCTTTTGTTTGAGTTCCATCTTCCCAACCATCCTTGGTCTTACAATTTTTTTGAAATAAACTACCTGTTCTCTCTTGCTCTTTATTAACTGCACGGGTATATGCTCTTTGCAAATTTCCTATTGAATCATTAAGTGTGATAAATGATTCTTTATCGGCCTTCCTATTATTCTTATTTAATATAATTGCGTTTCTTCCATAGGTTTTTCTTCTCCTCAAAATTTCAATTTTATCTATCCAAGCTCTTAATTCACTTCTTTTTACTTCAACCTTTCTAACATAAAATTGCCAATGAAAATGATTTGGCATAAGACAATATGAAATTAAATCTCCGAACAAAGGTAAATGTGCTCTCATTTTCCATAAAAAGAAAATGTAATTTTCATCTGAGAAAAAAATAGGTTGCTTATTATTCCCTTGATTGTAGATATGGAAAAGTTGGTTTTCGTAGAATCTCATAGTTTGTTTTTTTTAATTATAGAAAATCACGAGTCAGGGTTTGACTTGGAAAGTCAAGCCCTGACTTTT
>CAKZSH010000098.1 GCA_937918905.1 uncultured Saprospiraceae bacterium | reverse complement strand
GACAACCTGCCAACTGAAGTTGGCGGTTACAAGGAACTGACTTTTTATTGAACAGGGATTCTATTTCCAGACTGCTCAAAGGCTTGTAACTTTCCACTATTATTTGCAATTAATAACAATGTATTCCCATTTGCTAATTTTAAAGCAACAGCATCACGAGCCTGATTACTTGCCCAAAGACCATGTTTGGAATTAGGTGCAAATTGAAAATTTCCTTTTCCATCTCCCATCAAAAGGGTTCCATTCGAAGCATCATAAACTCCTGTTTCTGTTTCCGCAGCATCATTGTTACCTACCAGCAATGCATCTAAATTACCATCACCATTATAATCACCTGTCAATATTTCTTGGGTAGGAGACATTTGAGCTTCTGGTAAAAGCTTTGTTATGGAAAAACGGCCACCTTCATTTTTTAAAAGAACAGATGACATCAAATTAGCCTTTAATTGTTGGCTAGAAGCAATTTTGTCCTTTGGGAAAATTTTATAAATATCTGCTCTCGCATATTTTTTATATCGATTAAAATTACGTTTTACTCCAGGTACTTGAAGAATCAAATGATCCCGACCTGCGTAAGGATATTGTTTTCCATTTAGATTAAAAGTGAGTATCGGATCTAAACTTCCGTTGCCATCGAAATCATTAGAATACATCATAATCGGTTGATTATCAGAGGCTTTGATACGCGTATTTTCTCCAAGGTTACCAGCAATGACATCAAGATCACCATCCTTGTCAAAGTCTTCAACTGCAAAACAATTCCACCAACCTGATGTATTTTGTAAACCATATTTAGCCGTTACGTTTTTTATTTTTTTACCATTAAAATCAAAAATGGTGATGGGCATAAATTCTCCAACTGCAATAATTTCAGCCTTTCCATCTTTATCTAAATCTGCAAATTGCAAATCGGTCACCATCCCAATTTTTTCCAAATCAGCACCTACGCTATTGGTCACATCAGAAAATGTACCTTTATTGTTATTTAAAATTAAGCTACGAGGTGTACTCGGATATTTACCTGCAACTGATCGTCCTCCCACAATAATATCTTGATCTCCATCGGCATCATAATCGAATGCAGCAACACATGCGCCACTTGAATTTATTTTTGGAAGTGTATTGTTGGATTTTGTAAAATTACCTTTACCATCATTTATATAAAGTCGATCTTGATAATTAGTCGAATTAAAAGGACTTGCATTTCCTCCACTTACTACATACAAATCTAAATCTTGATCCCCATCTGCATCAAAGAATACGCTCTCTAAATCTTCAAAGAATTTATCTGCTTCCCAAGTTGTTGCTGATTGAGTTTGAAATTTACTATTTTGATTTTGAATAAATAATGCGCCTGAACTATTAGCCGCACCTCCAATATAAAAATCTTCCAACCCATCTCCATTGACATCTCCTTTGGAAATATGAGGCCCCAAATTAGACAACTTATGAGGCATCAAACGTTCTCGATTAAAGTCATCAAAAACATTTTCCTGATGCGTATAATTCAAGTTAAGCGCATTGCTTTTTTCTGTAAAAATAGGATTGGATTTATTTTTTGTAATTGCTTTGTTATTGGCTTCGCTATGCTTGTAAGTTATTCGTTGATTGGCAGCGATATTTTCTACCACATGTGTTTTTCCATCCATCCAAGTGATTTCGATTTTGTCCACATTGGAGTGATTGCCAAGTCCAAAATGCAGCAAGGTTTCACTACCTGAGAAGAAGCCTCGGTTTGCTGATTTTTCTAAGAATTGAATTTCATTACCAGTATAGATTTTCACCTTTGTTCCTATTGCTTGAGAGTTTTTACTACTGCCTAATAAGTTGATTTGCAGGTAGTTAGCGTCCGATGAGGTGTTTTTGTAAATAAAAGCAGGGTCATCAATATTGTTTACAATCAGATCCAAATCTCCATCTGCATCCAAATCTGCATACGCCGTTCCGTTGGAAAAAGAAGGTTCATTAATTCCCCAATCTTTAGTCGCATTTGTAAATGTAAGGTCTTTGTTATTTTTAAAAGCGTAGTTCACTAACTTTTGATTTGGAATCATATTGAGGTAGGTATTGATGTCTGGAAAACGCCTTCTGGTCACCCCGCCAGATTTTTCAATGGAGTCTCTGGTATAGCTCATATAATCGAGGTTAGTTACATCTTTTTTATATCCATTTCCGATGTAAATATCCTTCCATCCATCATTGTCAAAATCTGCAATAAGAGCTCCCCAACTCCAATCGGTATTGGAGACGCCTGCTAGTTGTCCTATTTCGCTAAATGTATTATTACCATTATTTAATTGCAGCATATTTCTTCCCGCTTGATGCCCATAACCATATTGAACCAGAGCTTGGTATCTATCTTTACGCATCACATTCATCAATTCTTTGTAACGAATTGGATCTTCAGCAATCATATCTAAGACTATAATATCCAACAAACCATCATTATTGTAATCAGCAATATCGCATCCCATACTGTTTTGGCTGGAGTGTCGGAGGTAATCGAAAAATTTATCAGTAAAAGTTCCATTACCATTATTGATATAAACATAGTCAGGTTCGATATAATCATTAGCGACGTAGACATCCATATATCCATCTTGATTTAAGTCAGCCACAGTTGCACTTAATCCAAATGCTGAATTTTCAATTCCTGCTGATTTGGTAACATCTACATATCGACCATTATCATTTCGATATAGACGATCAGATTCGAATGGAGTTTTAGGAGCAGTTTTTCTAACAATAGATCCGTCAGGATTTTGTTGTAAATCCATGTGTACGGCATCCTTGAATCCTAGTCGATGATTGAGTAAGTACAAGTCCAAATCGCCATCATTATCATAATCAAAAAAGTTAGCATGATTAGAATTACTATTATCATTTAGTCCAAATTGTTTGGCTTGTTCCGAAAATGTGACCCGTCCCGAACCATCGGGATTCTTGTTATTGATAAATAGTCGATTGTCTTTTTTTCCATTATCAGCCTTACTAGTTCGACAAACAAAAATATCCAACCAGCCATCATTGTTGACATCTGCCATGGTTACTCCTGTTTTAAATCCATCTTTTGCTCCTACACCCGCTTGATCGGTAATATCCTCAAATTTGAAATCGCCTTTGTTCAGGTATAGTTTATTGGAAACAAAAGTCCCTGAAAAATAGAGATCAGGTAATCCATCATTGTTGATATCTCCTACGGCAACGCCACCGCCATTGTATAAATATTCGAAAGTGAGAATATTATAACTGTAATCTTCTTTTATAGAATTAGAAAAAGTAACTCCACTTGCGGAAGGATCTACAATTTGAAATATTTTATTTAAAGAAGTTTTAGGAGAAGAGGGAATCGTGGATGTTGGTGTTGAGGCAGAGGTTGGTTCTTTTTCTCCACAGGAAAAAACTAGGAGCACAAAAAATAATAAACAGTAACCTATCGTAACGTGGGATTTAATTTTTTTCATAATATTCAATGAAGATAAATGAGAGTGATATTCTTTGACGTGCAAAAATAATGATATTAATTTAATTAATAGACTAGATTTTAATGAGGTTATCAATTGTAATTTTACGGAGAATTATTCTTTTAGTTATACTAAAGAAGGGCATTGTAAATCAAAAAAGACCTCTGCTGAAATTTAATCAGCAGAGGTCTTTTTTTTTATAAATATGATTTAAAATGTAGATTATTAGTTATCCCGTTTTCCCTTGGGTAATTTTGAAACCTGTGGATTTTGTGGATTTATTGAAGTATTCGAAGTCTTTTCTAATTTAGGTTGAGGCCTTCTTAATCCCATTCGTTCTTCCATCGATTCTATGATGTAAGAAATATGAGACTGACTAAAAAAAGGATTTTCCTTTTGCGTCTCATCAATTAGTTTGAATAAAGCTAAGTTATCCTTATTGGCTTTTCCCATCATACTGAATTCAGCTTCACTTACCCTAGTTTTCAGTTGTTGTTCGATAAGTGTTTTTATTTTTTCAATTTCCTCTTGATTAAAATCAACTGGAGGAGGTATTTTTTCCAATGAGGTATTTTGATTATTTTGTGCCATAGTATAATTGCCAATACTAAAACTCAGAAAAACAAAACTCATTAAGATTAATTTTTTTAATAAATTCATAATTTATTTAGTTGAGCGAAAATAATTGATAAAGAGATAACCATATAATATGGTATCAATTAATATGCCGTTGTAAAGAAACGCTTTACACGAATAAACTTATGGAGGGATAAAACAATTGGAGGGTGAGAGGGGTTATATGTCTACATTCAATTTACGTATATTTTAAATAGAATTCAATGCCTACAAAAAAAGAATTAAATATTAAAAGTATTCATCAATTTAAAGTCAATGATATTAGTGGAAAAGAAGTGGATTTGGCGGCTTTCGAAGGTAAAGTCTTATTGATAGTTAATACTGCTTCAAAGTGTGGATTTACACCACAACTTGATGCTATGGAGAAGTTGTATGAAGAATTTAAAGAGGAAGATTTTGAAATATTGGCTTTCCCTTCCAACGATTTTGCAGGTCAAGAGCCATTGGAGGGTGAAGCCTTGCAACAATTTTGTATGGTTCAATACAATGCTCAATATCCTATTTTTGAAAAAACTCATGTTAAAGGAAGAAATGCAAGTGAACTTTTTCAATTCCTTTCTAGCAAGAAATTAAATGGGAAAGTGAATTCATCTCCAAAGTGGAATTTTCATAAATATTTGGTAGATAAAGATGGGAGAGTAGTGGATTATTTCTACACGATTACTAATCCTTTGTCTTCAAAAATAAAGCGTTCTATTCGAAAATTATTAAAAGCTTAATTTTAGGGAGTAGGAAATAAATAACCTACCCATCTGAAGGCTTCTTTTTCAATATGATTTCGCTTCGCTATGAAAAAGTGAAGCCGTACCGAAGGGTATGCCTTAATTTTTTCATTTCCTCATATTAAAAAATAATCTCTTCATACGGGTAGGTTATTTAATTCCTACTCCCTAAAAATCAAATAAAGAATCAAAATCAAAATGTCAATCAAAATCAAAATTCACAATATTTTTGACTCATAATTTGTGTTTTGATTTTGATTGGCATTTTGATTTTGATTGATTGTTTATTTCAACCGATAAGAAAAAATGAAATTAGATATTTTAGCAATTGGCGTTCATCCTGATGATGTAGAGTTGGGATGTGGAGGCACTCTTCTGAAACATATTGAAATGGGAAAGAAAGTAGGAATTTTAGATTTAACCAGGGGAGAGTTAGGAACTAGAGGATCTGGAACTTTAAGGTTAAAAGAAGCAGAGGCTGCCAGGAAAAAAATGGGAGCTTTGGTAAGAGAAAACCTTAAAATGAAAGATGGTTTTTTTCAACATACCAAAGAGAATATGTTGAAAATAGCTAAAATCATTAGGCTTTATCAACCAGAAATTGTTCTTGCCAATGCTCTTTCTGATCGTCATCCCGATCATGGCAGAGCTGCTAAATTAACAGCAGATGCCTGTTTTATTGCAGGTTTGGTAAAAGTAAAAACCTATCATAAAAAGAAATTGCAAGCCCGATGGCGACCCAAAGCGGTCTATCACTATATTCAAGATCATACTTTAACTCCTGATTTTGTAGTAGATATAACAGGATATATGGATGCAAAAATAGATACTGTTTTATGCTTTGGTTCTCAATTTTATAATCCAAAATCAAAAGAGCTGACTTCTCCTATTTCAAGTAAAAGCTTTTTAGATTCTGTAAGAGCGAAGAGTAATATATATGGTAGGACTTCTGGTGTAGAATTTGCCGAAGGTTTCAATACTGCTCGTCCAGTAGTTGTAAATGACTTGTTTGATATTTTTTAATTATTCAGCATACAGCTTTGCGAAACTTGAGAGAAGAGAAAGAGGAACGGTAGGTTTTCTTAAAGCGATTCGATAGGCTTCACGAGCCCTAGTTTTACTCGCTGCTTTCCCTCGGAGTTGGCAAGGCATGATATTGAAAAAAATATTTCTTACAAATAAAAAAATTAAGTTTGGCATAGATTTAGTACCTAGTTCAAAATAAAGAACCCCTCTCTAAATCTCCCTTTTTATTACTTCCCACAAAATTTGAAATTATTCCCCTCTAAAGATATTTTACTTAGAATTAATTCTAAGTGAATCTATTATTATAATCTATTGTTAACCATGAAAAATTTTTCAAGATGACTAGCTTAAAATCACTTATGGCTAAAAAATCCATGCTTATGCTGGATACTAAGGCCATGAAAAACCTTAAAGGTGGTAAAAAATCTGGAGGCGTTGACGGCCACGCAGACAGCAAAGACGGCCGCGCAGGAGGAAACTCCAATGGCGGCGGAAACGGCGACATTCCAGATGCATAACTGAATTTTACCTAAATTAATAAAATGCCACCTTACTTGTAAGGTGGCATTTTCTTTGTAATGTATAGCCCAATACCACATACTAAAATCAACTATGATACTGTCCCGAAAAATCTTACTATATATTTTCTTTCTATTTTTCCATATTACGAATGTATCCGCTAATACATTAGATAGTTTAGAAAATGTTTTAAGAGCAAAAATAACTGGGAATAATGTCAATGAACAATTGTCTGCATATTTTGAATTAGGAAAGGCTTACTTTAATAATAAGGAAAATGATAAAGCTTTAGAATATTTACTCGCCACAGAATCTCTTGCAAAAAAATTAAAAAATAAGGATGTCTATAACCAAGTTCGACAAAAACTTGGAGCTTGTTATAGTGCTCGTCATGAAAATGATCTTGCAATTGAAACCTATACCAACCTGATAAAAGATATTAGTAAGGATGATCTTCCTTTATTAGGAAAAACATATCATCAACTCGCAAAGATTTATCGGTTTCAAGGGAATTACGAATTATCTTTTGATTATCACTATAAGGCATTACAAATAAGAGAGGAATTGAACGATGAAAATGGGGTTGCAGAATCTTATTATCAAATCGGGAGTATTCATTTTCGTCAAGGTAATTTCCATAAATCTATAGAGTACTTTAATAAGTCTTTGGAATTGGCAGAGAAATTAGAGTATGAAAAATACATCATATATAATTATGGTGCGATAGGAGGTTCCTATTCTCGATTAGGGCAAGTGGAACTTTCGAAGGAGTTTAATTTAAAGGCATTTAATTTATCCATGGCAACTACTCAAAAAAATGGATTGTCTTTTTTTGCATTTAATTTAGGAGATAATTATCAAGCTCTTGGTAATTTAGAAGAAGCTTTAAAATATTTTGAACAAGCTCATACATTAAATATCGAGGCCAATAATCGTTGGGGACAAATCAATACGAATAAAGCAATTGGAGAAATCTATATTGATAAAAATAATAAGGAAAAAGGATTAAATCATTTAAATAAAAGTTTGGAAATAGCTCAAGATTTAGGAGCAAGATCAAAATTGCCAGATGTATATATTTCCCTTGCTAGAAACCATCAATATATTGGGAACTATAAAGAGTCTAATTTTTATTACCAAAACTTTATTGCACTAAAGGACTCTTTGGTAAATGAAGCTACCATTCAAAAAATGGCAGATACCAAAGCCCAATATGAAATCACTCAAAAAGAAAAAGCGCTTCAAAAAAGAGATAGCCAACTGCAGGATATGTATCGAAATTTTTTGATTGCAGGCTTATTTGCTTTGATTATTTTTCTTTGGCAGGTGACTAACAAATATCGAACGCAAACCAAACATAATAAAACGCAAAGAGAGAAAAACGAAAAAATCCAACAACAAAATGAGGAGTTGGCTAAGGTGCATTTGACACAGGTAGAAACCAATCAATTGCTGAAAGAACAAAATGAAAAAATCCTTCTACAAAATAATTCACTCGAAAATAAAAATGAGGAACTCCAAAGGTTTGCATACATTGCTTCTCATGATTTAAAAGAACCACTTCGGAATATTGGCTCCTTTGCAACTTTGTTAAAGCGAAGATTCAAAGGTCAATTAGGAAAAGATGCAGATGAATATATTGATTTCATCACTACAAATGTAAGTCGTATGTATGATTTATTACATGAAGTTTTGATGTACTCAAAATTAGAGAATGAAGAAATTACTTCTGAATGGATTTCTTTGAATAAAATTGTTCAGACGGTAAAAGAAACACTCCGTGGAAAAATTATGGAGCAAAATGTAACGGTTAATATTGATCAACTTCCAGAGGTTAAAGGACATCGTTCTCATCTTATGCAATTATTCCAAAACCTCATCAGCAACAGCATTAAATATAATAAAAATGAAAAGCCTTTAGTAGAAGTAGGGCTTCAATATAATGTGAATGGACACGAACGAGTTTATTTTGTCAAAGACAATGGCATTGGGCTTGATATGGAATTTAAAGAGCGTGTTTTTGAAATATTTAAAAGACTTCATGGTAAGGATGAATTCGAAGGTACTGGAGTAGGTTTGGCTATTTGTAAAAAAATAGTAAATCAAAACCATGGAGATATTTGGGTAGAATCAGAGGTTGGCGAAGGTGCTACTTTTTATTTTACTTTAAATATTGAAACTCGAATGCCGGAAATAGAATCCTCAAAAATAGAGGTAGCGGTACAAGGTATTCCTATGAATTGATAAATGTTTGAACCGTTCCCTATTGATTTCTAAACTGTCCCCATTTTCCTTCCTTAGCATCTACTGCTTGTACTTCACCTAATCTAAATCGAACTGGAATTTTTGATGACTTTTCTAATTGAACTTCTATTCTACAAAAGAAGGCCAATTCTCCATTTTTATTGGTAGGATAAATGCCTATTTCGCCAGAGTTAGTATCAGATAAAATGTGATTTCTTAAATCAACTGGTAGGCCTGATGTTTTATATTTTGGGAAAAAAATCTTCTTTGTATTTTGATTCCAATTCAAGGCAACTTGGTCAGCCGTTTTTTCTTCCAAGCTCAAACCGATTTGACCTAACAATACATTTGCAAAAAATAAACTTGTGATAAGAATTGAAAATATTTTCATGGTATTTTACTTTTTAGCTTCGCAAAATGTAACCGCCAAATTCATTAGGCAGGTTATACAAGTTATTAATTATTAGTCGTTTACACAACCTGCCAAATGAATTTGGCGGTTACATTTCCTTAATCTTTTTCATCTTCTTAGTTCCCTCGTACATTTCAAATTTAAGGAATTTACAATCCAAAGCCCCATTCATCAATCTAATTTTTTTGGAAGGTCGAAGACCAATGTGTTTTAAAGCCTCCATATTAGATGAGATGACCCATACTTCCCATCCTTTAAAGTTTTGTTTAAAAGAATCCCCCATCATTTTGTAAAGTTCATTGATGTTCTTGATGTGCAATCGTTCATCATAAGGAGGGTTCATTATCATAATTCCTTTTTCCGAAGGCGCTTCCAATCGTTCAAAAGTAGTTCTTTTGAGAGCAATATCTTCTGTCAATTCCGCAGAAAGGATATTCGTTCTAGCAGTACCCAACGCCTTGAAGTCACGATCAAATCCGTAAATGTTATGTTGGAAATCCGTTATTTTTTCTTTTGCTTCTTTGCGAACAGTTTGCCATAATTCATCATCATAATCTCTCCACTTTTGAAAACCAAATGCTTCTTTTCGAAACCAAAGTGGAGGAATATTTTTAGCCATCAGACCTGCTTCAATCAACAATGTTCCAGATCCACACATGGCATCTACGAAGTCGCAATCCTTTTTCCATCCAGAAGACAAAATCATTCCTGCTGCTAAAATTTCATTCAGCGGAGCTTCCATTCTTTCCATTCTGTAACCTCTTTTAAATAAAGGTTGCCCTGAACTATCCAATGACACATTTACATCTTCATCTTGAATATGAATATTGATACGTAGGGTAGGAGCGTGGACATTTACACTAGGTCGTCTGCCTTCTTTTTCTCGAAATTGATCTACGATAGCATCCTTGGCTTTGAGTGCTACATATTTGGAGTGGTTAAAATATTGAGAGTGCGTCGTACCATTTACAGCTAACGTATCATTCACTTTCATATATTTTGACCAGTCGAGTTGTTTTATTTTATCGTAATAAACATTTTCATTCCTTGCTTTAAAAGAATAAATCGGAACCAAAACTCGGAGTGCAGTACGTAATTCTAAATTACATCGGTACAATAATTTCATGTCTCCTTCAAAACTAACTGCTCGTTTTAAAATACGAATATTTCTTCCGCCCAACTGTTCAATTTCGTCAGCTAATATTTGTTCCAGTCCAGCAATTGTTTTGGTAAGTATCTTCATTATTTATTTTAATGTTTCCTCGAATGTTTTTCAAAAAATTAACTTAAAGCACAAGACCCAGCTTTGATTATCAAATACGTGGTAATCGTTCCTTTGACTACAAAAAATAAAATACCTGCCCAACCGATACGTTTAAGCCAAGATTTTGTAGACTCGTTTTTTTCTCTTTTCTTTTTCAAAATTTCTTTTTTTCAAAACTAAATCAAAACAAAACAGTTTTGTTTCCTACGTCTGAATAACTCCCACATTAAATTTTTCTACAGGAGCATTGTTAGCAGCTTCGATTCCAGTAGAAATCACTTGACGAGTTTCTAAAGGATCAATAATTGCATCTACCCAAAGTCTAGCCGCAGCATAGTAAGGAGTAGTTTGTGTATCGTAACGATTTTTTGTTTTTTCAAATAATGCTTTTTCTTCTTCGGGAGAAGGAGCTTCCCCTTTTGCTTTTTTGGAAGCCACCTGAATTTGCGTTAATACTTTGGCCGCTTGAGCACCACCCATCACTGCAATTTTAGCAGTAGGCCATGCCACAATCAATCGAGGGTCGTAAGCCTTGCCACACATGGCATAATTTCCAGCACCATAAGAATTTCCCATCACGACACTAAATTTTGGAACTGTACTGTTAGAAACTGCACTCACCATTTTAGCACCGTCTTTAATAATACCGCCATGCTCACTTCGAGTTCCTACCATAAATCCAGTTACATCATGTAAAAACACCAAAGGGATTTTTTTCTGATTACAATTCATGATAAATCGTGAAGCCTTGTCAGCCGAGTCAGAATAGATGACTCCACCAAATTGCATTTCCCCAGTTTTCGTTTTTACTACTGTTCGATTATTGGCAACAATCCCTACGGACCAGCCATCAATTCGAGCGTAGCAGCAGCAGATGGTTTTTCCATAACCACTTTTATATTCTGTAAATTTAGAATCATCTACCAGTCGTTTGATAATTTCTTTAGTGTCGTAAGGCTTTGCACGATCCTCAGGAAAGATCCCTAAAATTTCTTCAGGATCAGCTTGAGGCAATTTAGGCTCAGCTCGATCAAATCCCGCATTTTCGAATTTCCCAAATTTATCTACCAAATCACGAATAGTCGATAAACAGGTTTTGTCATCAGGCATTTTATAATCCGTTACTCCTGAAATATCACTTTGCGTTTCTGCACCACCTAGCGTTTCTTTATCGACCGTTTCCCCGATTGCCGCTTTTACTAAGTACGGGCCTGCCAAAAATATCGAACCAGTCCCTTCTACAATTAAAGCTTCATCCGACATGATAGGCAAGTACGCACCACCTGCTACACAACTTCCCATGATGGCTGCGATTTGCGGAATTCCCATTGCTGACATTTTTGCATTATTCCGAAACATCCTTCCGAAGTGTTCTTTGTCTGGAAAAATTTCATCTTGCATAGGTAAAAATACACCTGCTGAATCTACTAGATAGATAGTAGGCAAACGATTTTCAATTGCAATCTCTTGAGCACGAAGATTCTTTTTACCTGTGATGGGAAACCATGCTCCTGCTTTTACCGTCGCATCATTAGCAACAATCATACATTGCCTTCCCGATACATAACCGATCCCAGTTACCACTCCTCCTGCGGGACATCCGCCATATTCTTCATACATTTCGTAACCTGCAAATGCGCCTATTTCAAAAAAATAACTTCCTTCATCAATCAAATGTTCGATTCTTTCTCGAACAGATAATTTGCCTTTTGCATGTTGTTTGGCAATTCTTTTTTCACCTCCACCTTGATATATTTTATCCAAGCGGCTATTCACTCTCGAAATAGCCATCTTTAAGGCATCTACATTTTTACGATTTTCCAATTCTTTTTTAGTTGTCATAATGGTACGTTCAATTTTTTTTTTCAATAATTATAAGAGTAGCGAAATTACAAAAAAATAGATGAACCGAGATAATCAAAATCAAAATGACAATCAAAGTCAAAAAAATCCTAATTATAATTCTTCTGTATTATTTTTTGATTTATTGATCTCAGAAAAGGTTTAAATCCTTGTTCTATTAGCGCAGCGTTCGATATTCATTCGAGTCCGATATTCATTCGAGTTCGATATTCAAAAAATTATATCAACGACTTTAGTCGTTTGTATAATTAACCCACCTACTTTCAGCAGGTGGTGATTAAGTTTCCTCATCCAAAATTTTCTTGTTATGATTTTTTTGTAATTATTCAGCATTGGTTGTACACGAGTCAAGGTTTGACTTTTCAAGTCAAGCCTTGATTTATAAGAACATCAATATAAGTCAAAGCCTGACTTAAAAAGTGTCCCCAATATTATGATGCTCAAATTATCATTTGGGAATCCACTCGAAATTTGATTCATTCTGATGATTTTCATATTCGCCAGATTGATAGAGTGGTGGTCAAAGGAAAATCAAGTATCGTAGCAATTTATGAAGTCTTTAATACGAATCCATTTGAAATAAAAAAATGGCGGAAAAATAGACCGTCAAAACCGCATTTATTATTTTTCCATTTCTAAAAGTGGAATTACCTCCTAATTTTAAGGGAGTAGGTTATTTATTTCCTACTCCCTAAAGTAGTTTTTTTTGATAAAAAAATGGGAGAATGTGATTCGTAGTAAAAAAAAATAGAATTTTTCCCTAAGGATAAAGTGGCTAAAATGTATATTGCAAGCTGTGAGCTGTTATAGCAAACTCCTCGGAAGGAAGGATGGCAAGGTGGATTTATTTATAAAAATAAATAATGGAAGTTGAACTTTTGATGATGGAGCTTCGTTGAATGTTTTTATGTATTCAAAAGGGTTCGATATTTAATCGTTTTTCTTTTATAAAAATAAACTCATGGAAACCCAAGATTGCCCAATATGCCAAAGACCACTTGGTCATAAAGACACCATTTCGAAACATCATTTGATTCCAAAATCAAGAGGTGGAAGGCACTCCGAACTGATAACGATTCATAATATTTGTCATCAAAAAATTCATTCCGTATTTACTGAGAAGGAATTAAAAGATAATTTTAATACCGTGGAAAAATTATTGGAAAATGAGGAGATTCAAAAGTTCATCAAATGGGTCGCTAAAAAACATCCAGATTTTTATCAAAGAAATCAGAGGATGAATAAAAAGATTGGTAGTCGTGATTCGTAAATTACGAGTCACTAATCACCACTTACCAGTCACTTCTTCCTAGCTATAAATGCCACACAATTCCACTTCACAACATTCCCTCTACAATCCAAAGGTTCTTCCAAAGTCATTCCTTCATTCCATTCTAAAATTTCGAATCCCATATGAGTTAAGATGTGAAATATTTTGATAGGCGGGTGAAATTCGTCCCAATGTTTTTTCTTATAAAAATTCAAAGGAGAGATAAAAACCATTGTTCCATCCTTTTTTAAAACACGATGCATTTCATGCAATCCCTTCAAAGGATCTTTGAGTCGATCAAAAAGAAAACTATTTAAAACCAAGTCTTGAGAGTTATCTGAAAAAGGTAAAGCCTCTGCTTTTGCCAAACCAAAATTAAGATTTTTTAAGTCATGTCCTTTCAATTGTATAGTATGCTCCGCTCCTTTATTGGTCAAATCCAAATAAAGGTTTTTCTTATCAATCCAAAATTCATAAGCGCGTTTTAGCATTTGATAACTATAATCCAATCCCCAATGCGTTCCTTCAGGATAGGCTTGCGCCAATTCAGCAATCCAACGACCTACGCTGCATCCGATTTCTAAAATTTTAGGATCTTTATTTTTTGGTAAATGTATTGTTGCAAAATCAAGAATAGATTGCAATGGATAATTTCCCCAAAGTTCATCACCGAGGTGCAAGGCCGTTTGCCGAATCACCATATCATCATAGCGTTCGTAAATATCCTTTCTAAATTCCTCTTCTGTTTTTTTATGAAAAAACGGAATTTGCATTCGGTAAGTAATCGGATTTTTCATGTCGTAAAAATAATATTTTTTTAGCCACGTACTTATAATTTGATCGTCACTTGTTAATTAATAATGGTGAGTCTCAAAATATTGAAACTCACCATTATTAATTCACAGTTCAACGTTCACAGTTCACCGTTACTTCCCAAAGCTTTCGATGATTTCCGCAGCAGATTTTCCTAAGTTATCCAAAGATGCTTTCACACTTGAAGCATAACTGTCGTCAGGATATTTTTCCAAAAATTCAGTATAATATTTTTTAGCCTCATCCGTATTTTTGAGGTGCTCATCGTAAGTGAATCCTTTTAGAAATAAAGCAGTAGGCACTTTAGAAAAATTATCAGGATGAGCCAAGATGTAATCATAAATTTTCAATGCTTGATTATGTTTTTTCAAAGCGATAGCCATGTTCGCAGCATCAAATAATGATTTTTGAGCCTCATCATCTTTAGTAACTTTTGCACCATAGATTTGAGACATACTGATGAAGTCCCTAATTTTTTGACGATCCCATTGTCCTGATTTTTCATCCATCCAAGTCTCCGCCAAGTTGGTCAAGATCGGTTTAAAAGCAGATTTTAACTGAGCAGGCTCTTGGTAGATATTGGACATTGCGGCAACTGCATTTCCGATATTGTCAGGATGCAATTGATTAACCAATAAGCTACTCAATTTACGTAAGTTAGAGGTTGTAGAACTAGCTGAAGAATGATCTACAATTGCTTTAGTTAGTGTGGCACTTGCATCTTCATATTGATTCAAATCGAATTGGATAGAGGCCAATTTGTTGGCTAATTCAGAAGCAGCATTGGCATCTGTAACCGTAGGCAATTCCGTTTGGTAAGCAGCCAATAATTTCTTTTTTACTTCGGTAGTAGGTGTTTCGGTGTGCTCTTTCTCTAATTGAGCAATTTTGCTACCTTCGCTACCGTTACCACAACTCCAAATGAGCGTCAATAATAAGAATGGAAATATTTTTTTCATTTTGTTAAATTTTGTGATTCTTTGAAAAATTCCGTGTTTTGAGTCAGTTAAAAGCTGAAATTAATTCCTCCTTCAGTCGTTTTTAATTTCAACTTTTAACTGATTACGAAATTTGTCAAAAAACAATTTTTGTTTTTTGCAAAAATACTAAACCATTTTAAATATGACCAAATACCTATTTTTAATCTTAACCTTGTCCTTTGTATTTTGCTTTTTTTCCTGTGAAAAAAATGTAAAAAAAGCCTTTTTGACTAAACTGGAACCTATTCCAGCCGAATATGATGCCTCATCAACATCACGGCTCCCCAATCAACGTAGAGGACGAACGGGATGTAGGGATAAAATGAATTATGCTCCTGATCTTGAACACTTGGATCACACCCCTGAGAAAATAATAAAGGTCAATGTTCATATTATGAGAGATTCGAAAGGTCAAGGAAATTTTCCAAACAAAGACCAAGGTAGGTCATATGTCAAAAAGGTTTTGAACTCTACCAATGGAAAATTAAAGCAAAATTCAAAAATGTTTTTGCCGCTTCATAATGATACACCTTTGCTTCCAATGTGTTATCAATTTGAATTGACCCCTCGACCTGATGATCCAAATGATGATGGTATTTATTTCCATGATGATGATGAATTATTTTATATGACTAACTATGGAAAAAAAATGAATATCTACACTAAGGATGTTTATAAAAAATATGGGATTCAGAAAGATACCGTGATGAATATATTTATGATGGGCTTCCATCAAGATAGTGTAAAATCTAAAACTTACCGATTGGTTTCGAATGGAATTGCTTTTGGAAAATGGGCAAAATTAGCTTCATGGTATTATTTTATGAAAGATACGAATTGGAAAAATGCAGATGAAATTCCATTCAAAGATCATTGGAATTCGCAACGATTATTTAATCATGAGGTGGGGCATTGCTTGGGACTTCGCCATAGTTGGACAGGCAACGATGGTTGTGATGATACCCCTCGACATCCCAATTGTTGGAACTATACCAAAAATGGTTCTAAATGTGATTCTATAATTTCCAATAATATTATGGATTATAATGCTCATGCTGGGGCGTGGACACCTTGTCAGATTGGAACAATTCATTATAATCTTTCCAATAAAAAATATAGAGTTCGCCCGCTATTAAAAAAGACGTGGTGTAATTTGGATGAATCAAAAACAATCACGATTAAAAAAGGAGAGAATATTGATTGGAAAGGGGCAAAGGATTTGGAAGGAAATATTATTATAAAAGATGGAGGGGCATTAACCATCCGATGTCGGATTTCAATTCCTCCTGGTGGAAAAATTATTGTCGAACCTAAAGGAAAACTGACCTTGAGTGGTGCGACTCTTGAAAATGATTGTGGCGCGACCTGGAAAGGTATTGAGGTTTGGAGCGAAGGTAATAAAACGGGGGAAGTGGTTATGATTAATGATGCTAAAATTACCAATGCAGATAATCCGATTGATACATCTGCAGGGGTGAGGAACTAATTTTTTATTTGTAAATGCATTGTTATTGTAACCGCTAAATTTATTTGGTAGGTTGTGTAAATAACTAGTAATCAATGGTTTGTACAACCAGCCAAATGAATTTGGCGGTTACATTCCAAAAAAATCATTCAGTTTACAACTTTGTAGGTGATAGAATGTTAACAAAGAAAAACGATTTAATTCAAGACAATGACGAAAATAAATATCTTCTGGTTTCGCCGAGACCTTCGAATACATGATAATGCAGGATTATATCACGCCTTAAAAAGTAAAAACCCAGTCCTTCCTATTTTTATTTTTGATAAAAACATATTGGATGATTTAGAAGAGAAATCGGATGCACGTGTCCAATTTATCCATGATACTTTGCAAAATATTCAAGATCAACTTTCAGAATTAGGAAGTACATTGTTGGTGAAATATGGAACACCAGAAAAAGTTTGGAAAGATATTTTAAAAAATCATGAAGTAGGAGAGGTGTTTACCAATCATGATTTTGAACCATATGCACTTAGTCGAGATAAAAATGTAAAAGAATTGTTGGAAAAACAACAAGTCAGTTTTTATACATTTAAAGACCATGTGATTTTTGAAAAAGATGAAGTACTGAAAGATGACGGAACACCCTACACCGTTTTTACTCCTTACAGTAGAAAGTGGCGTGCGAAATTAGAAACTCGAATGTCTTCTATGGAAAATAAAAATGGTCGTTCCATTCCCATTTCTTATTATTTTAAATCTTATCCCAATCAAAAATATTTTAATAATTTTTATCAAACCAAACCCCTTTCAATGATGACATTGGAAGATATTGGTTTTAAAAAATCGGAGATAGAAATACCTAGTCCGACGGTCAAAAGAAGTTTGATAAAAAAATATGATGAGACTCGAAATTTTCCTGCAATCAATGGAACCTCCAAGTTGGGAGTTCATTTTAGATTTGGAACAATTAGTATTCGAGAGAAGGCACGAGCAGCGCAATCCTTAAATGCAACTTACTTGAATGAATTGATTTGGAGAGATTTCTATGCGGTGATTTTATCGCATTTTCCTCATGTGGTTACCAATCCTTTTCGAGCAAAATATGATGGTATCGAATGGATCAATAATCAAGAACATTTTCAAAAATGGTGTGAAGGAAAAACAGGTTATCCAATGGTAGATGCGGGTATGCGAGAATTAAATGCAACTGGTTATATGCACAATCGTGTTCGAATGGTTACTGCAAGTTTTCTAACAAAACATTTACTGACGGATTGGCGATGGGGTGAAACTTATTTCGCAAAAAAATTATTAGATTTTGATCTGGCTAGCAACAATGGAGGTTGGCAATGGGCAGCAGGTTGTGGAACGGATGCAGCACCTTACTTTCGAATATTTAATCCTGAAAGTCAAATGAAAAAATTTGATAAAGAAGCCATCTATATCCAAAAATGGGTTCCTGAATATGGAACTGATGATTATCCTCAACCTATTGTAGATCATAAGTTTGCAAGGGAAAGATGCCTACGAGTTTTTAAGGAAGGGTTGGCGAAATATGAAGGTTAATATTTAACTGTGAACGGTGAATCAATACTGGTGAGAACAATATTTTTTCATGATTTTTAAATGAATTACTTACGGTTGGACAAAAATTATTTGGGTAAAATGTAACCACCAAATTTATTTAGTAGGTCGTATAAGTTCTTGATTATCAGCTACTTTTACAACCAGCCAAATGAATTTGGCGGTTACATTTTTCTCAATATAGAAATCATTTTTTTATAGGAGGATGTGTTTTTAAGAAATCTAAAATCTCTTTGGGGTCGTCTGATAAAAATAATAAATCATGATATTCTTTTCCAAAAGAAAGTTGTTTTAATAATGGAAAAATCATCGTATCAATCTCGTATCTTTTTTTCCCTAAGAAAACCATAGGGCTGTAATAATTAAAAGTACAATAATGGTTTTGAGTGGCATCCATAAAAATTTCTTGGGTGGTGCCAGCACTTCCAGGAGAGCAAACAATTCCAAATAAACTAATGGCTAACAAAGTATCTTCTCGAATGCTATTGGAAAAATACTTCGCAATATGTGATGCAAAAAGATTGCTTGGTTCATGTCCATAAAACCAAGTAGGAATGGCTAAACTCTCAGCACCTTTTGGATATTTCTTTAAAACTTTCATCGCTTGAGTATGAAAGTTTTTATCTGAAAAGTGAGGTGCTTTTTGTAACATTGTAATTGCATCCAATAGTTTTTTATTAGATTTTTTCGCAAAATAAGCTCCTAAATTAGTGGCTTCCATGATACCAGGACCACCACCAGAAACAATAAAATAACCAGCTTCAGCCAACAACTTTGCAGCCAATGCGGTCTTGGTGTAATACTCATCCGTACGTAGAGTGCTGTGGCCTCCCATAAATCCAACACATTTTTTTTCAGTCATGCCTTCATTATTCGGCTGGATCAATTCTCGCAAAGCATCATCCATAGCATGGTCATGAATTCGTTGCCATAGGGCTTCGTTGATACTTGGATTAAATTTGGATTTGGAAAAATGACGATAGATATGATAGTCAATACTATTGTCTTTTTTAGGAGAAAAACCTTCCATCAATTCTTGCCATTGATAAAGTGATCTTCGAAAAGGTTGATAGGGTAAGTTGGTAGGTTGTGGAAAAATTATTGCTCCTTTTCTTCGCAAATAAATTTCATCTTCCTCATCTAATTGGCATCCTAAAAAAGTTGTATTATTAATGTTATATTTTTTCCAATTGACCTCCATTTCCGAAAAATCAATATCTTGTAAAGTACAATTGCGAAGTGATTTTCCTTTACTAAAAAACTGTTTACAAGTTTCTATTTCCTTAATAAAAACCTCGCGGTTATTTTCAAATTTTTTAATATTCATTTTACTTTGGTTGTTGTAAATACTTTAAAGCATTAAATAATTTACCATCAGAAATCAGGCTTCCCCATTGCATCATTTGAAAAATTTCTTCTTCTCGATCACCTTTGTATTTCTTTTTGGCTGAGTAGGTTTGAAGTTTTGCATTGGACATTTGGAGTTTTGCCATCATCTCTTCAGGAGGAAGTGATTCATTGGTGAAATCAAGATTGGATTCTCCATCTATTTTTAGTCCGACTAGTTCGATTTCTTCTTTTTTACAATGAAAAATCTTTAAATCCTTCGGAGTTTTTAATTCCAAATATTCAATTTTTGAAATGGTTTTATCGAAAACAATGTCGCTAAAAATTTCGATTAACCCTTCCGCTTTTTCGGGATTGTCTTGTTTTATTTTTTCCCAATCATCACCTGTAACGGTATTGGAAACTAAGAATCTAACAAATTCCGTTTCAAGTTCTGCTAATTCCTCATTGGTGAGTCGTCTATATTTCATAATAAAATGGCTAGAATTTCTTTAAAAAAGTAGCTGTAAAAAATCAAATTTTTTTCAAAAGTACTATTTATTATTTTGGTTTTATTTCAAAATAAATTTAAAAAGTAGCTATTCAGCATTGGGTATACACGAGTCAAGGTTTGACTTTTCAAGTCAAGCCTTGACTTAGTAAAAACATCAATATAAGTTATAAGTCAAAGCCTGACTTTTTAAGTCAGACCTTGACTCGTGTACAGCCAATACTGAATAGTTCATTTAAAGAAAAATAATATTTTTTAGTGGAAAAGCTGTGACAGCAATTTGAAAAAATAAACTCATATTAAGATATATAATAATTTTTAACTTTGAAATGCGGGAATTATTTTTTTAAACGATTTTTTTTTGTAAAATTGCAATATAAAGTCATAATATTTCTACTGAAATCTGCCTCAATCAATCAATCCACACGACATACATACACATTTTTTTCCCACGAACAGTTTCATATTTCAAAATTTATCTGCCATTGATTTATTTCAATGACATCATATATTTTTCAATCAAAAGGCAAAACCAATTAAAAATTGTGACGTAATATATTATATTATTCTTTGACCACAGAATTTGTTAAAGAACGATTTATTTATTATTTCATAATATTCACAAACATTTTATCTAACATAAATTGATCAATATGAAAGGCTTAAAGGTCTATTTTTTCACAATTCTAACAGTACTCTTACTGTTTACTTTGTCTCCGAATTTGGATGCCCAACATTCAGGTAATCGGAATGCCATTTCTTTAAATGGAACTTGGACAGATTATTACTCTTTGTTCAAAGATGATTTTTTAAATACTGAATTTGGAACAGGAGGAATAAAATTAGGTTACCACCGAAATTTAGTAGGTGATGTACTTAACCTAGAAGTTCCTTTTTCTGTAGGAGGTGCGCGAGTACCTTATACAAGAGATTTTTTAAATCTTGCAGGTGATGTTTCGCCTAAAAAATTGAAAGCATCATTGGGAGGATTATTACAATTACAATATTTCAAAAAAAGCAATGTTATTGTTCCTTATTTATCTGCAGGGGTAGTAGGTACTTATGTTGCAGATGAAGGAAAGTGGCATGCAGAGATTCCTTTGGGACTTGGTTTGGATTTCAAAGTGATTAAAAATGGATATTTTCAAATTAGACCAGAGTATCGTTTAGGATTGGTTGATGATGATCGTAACAACCTTAACCTTCATGTAGGATTCAAATATTTCTTAGATGGAGCAGATTCCCCTCCACCACCTCCGCCAGTTGATAATGACCGTGATAAAGATGGTGTGATGAATGCAGTTGACAAATGCCCTGACGTTCCAGGTTTACCAGCTCTAGGTGGTTGCCCTGATGCAGATGGTGATGGTATTGCAGATGGAGATGATGCTTGCCCAAATGAAGCTGGTGTTACTAAATTCAATGGGTGCCCAGATTCTGATAATGATGGCTTGGCTGATAATAATGATAAATGTCCAAATGAAGCTGGACCTGAAGCGAATGCTGGCTGTCCATATGGTGATGCAGATCGTGATGGTGTAAATGATGATATTGACCTATGTAAAAATACTCCAGGATTGGCTAAATTTAATGGTTGTCCAGATTCTGATAGTGACGGTATTCCAGATAATGAAGATGCTTGTCCTCAAGAAAAAGGTATTGCTGCAATGAAAGGTTGTCCAGATTCTGATGGTGATGGTTTGGCAAATAAAGATGATAAATGTCCTAATGCTGCTGGACCAAAATCAAACAATGGTTGTCCTGTAGTAAAAGAAGAAGTTGTTGTTCAAGAAGCGATCTCTTTTGCTGCAAAAAATATTCAATTTGAAACGAACAGTAATAAAATCAAAGCTGCTTCATTAATTGAGTTGGATAATGTAGCGAGTATCCTTGCACAATATCCTGACTATAATGTGTCGATTTCAGGGCATACGGATAGTGTAGGAAATGCAGGTTATAACAAGAGTCTTTCACAAAAAAGAGCTAAGGCTTGTTTGGATTATTTAGTAAGCAAAGGGGTGAGTGCAGGTAGAATGAGTTCAGCAGGGTATGGTGAAGAACAACCAATTGCTGATAATTCAACAGCTGAGGGTCGTCAGATGAATAGAAGAGTTGAGTTTAATATTTTTAAAAGATAGATAAATAATGACAGATGAGTTTGTGCCATTATTCCGTATCTAATTAATACCACAAACTCTAAAAAGTCAAATTTTTAAAAAGGTGATGACAGTAACATGTCATTGCCTTTTTTTTGTTTGTGAAAGGCTTAGCTAATTTTGGTGCTTACGCCCCTTCAGGGCTTTTGTAAATATATTGTTATTATACATAGGGCGCTGCCCATATGCTATTGCTTTAAGGCTTTCAGCCTTTTGCCCCAAATTCTACAAATTTGCCCTGAAAGGGCTAAAGCAATAGCCCAAGGCAGCGCCTTGGGTAACTAAAAAAGGATTGTTAGCCCTGAAAGGGCGAAAGCACTTCAAGGTTTTAACTCAATACTAGACAAAGCCTCTTCACGAACAAAAACTAAAAAATTAGTTTTTCAGTAAAAAAAATAAACCGAAAAAACTCCCCACACCATAACTAAGATGCAACGTAAAAAAGGAAAGAATAAAATAGGGTAATAGTCTTACCTCTTTTTTTTCTAAACTTAACTTTGTAGAAAAAAATAGAATAATCAAAAAATAAAATAAGAAAGGTAAAAGTAAAATTCCAGTTATCAGCGAGAAACCTTTGACCAAAGAAAAGAACAAAGTAAATATTGCTAACAATAAATACCCGAAAAATGCTAATGGCACAAAATGCCGAATGGAAAGGGCATCAAAGGTTTTGGTAAACCATGCTACTAAAACAACCCATTTCCCATTTCCATAATTATTTTTCCAAAGCGTAGAAAAAGTATCTCTTGCATAATAGGTACATTCCACATCAGGTACTAAAAATATTTTACCTCCTTGCCGTTTTATTCTTTTGTTGAGTTCGATGTCTTGATTTCTTTTGAGGCGAGTATCGTAATTTCCGTATTGCTCAAATACTGATTTAGGATAACATCCAAATGGAACCGTATCGACTTCTTGTGGCGAATCAATGCCCATTCGATAAAGTGCATTGCCTACGCCTACGGGGTGGGAGAGGGTTCGAGCAATGGCAATTGCTTTGAGTGATTTGGAGCGAGGTTGGATATTCCAAATTCCACCTACATTTTCTGCGTTTAATTTTTTTAGCCAAAAAACTAATTTGGAAATGTATTGTTTTGGATAAGCAGAATGAGCGTCAAGTCGGATGATGATTTCTCCTTTGGCTTGAGCGATTCCCAAATTCATAGCTTGTGGCACAAACTGCTCTGGATTAGGAATTAGTTTTATAAAAGGTTGATTTTCAGCGTATTGTGTGATGATTTGTGGGGTGCGGTCTTTACTCATACCATCTAGGAAAAGGACTTCCATCTGATCTTGAGGAAAATCTTGTTCCAAAATATTTTGGATAACAACTTCAATAAAGTCTTCTTCATTGAAGCATGGGATGAGGATGGAAACTAATGGGTTTTGCAATTTTTTTAGTGTAAAATTTTATAGTATAAGTTTAAAAGAAGTTTTTCTTGAGTTTTCCAGTTGTATTTTTTTTCAATGGCTTGACGGCCGTTCAGTCCCATTTGTTTGGCTTTGGCTTCATTTTGTAACAAATCATTTACGGCTGCTGCAATTTCATTAGGATTTTCGGGATCGACACAGATTCCGCATTGTTCTTCATCCATTACTTTTTTGAGCATTGGAAAATTTGAAATAACGCATGGAATACCTGCTGCCATATATTCAAACATTTTGACAGGGTAGGCATCTAAATAAGTTGGAATAGGCATCAAGGTCGCTAATCCAATTTTTGAGCGATTATGAATTTCGTTGATTTGTTGTCGATTTACGAATCCCCAGAATTTCACTTTTTCCCAACTCGACAAACTCATGACTTCTTTTTTATAATCATCAAAATGCCATTTTCCAGCAAGGTTAAAAGTGGCGTTGACTTCACTCATACTTTGTACCATTTCTTTTACACCTCTTTCTTGTAACAATGTACCTACGTATGCAATTTCGTCCTTTTTATTTTCCCATTTTTCAATTTCTGAATTTTTAATTATTGGAAAATTATAAATACAAATGGTGTTGGGATTCATTTTTCTCATTCGTTCCTCATAACCTGGGCCTGCGATAATAATAGCATCAAATTTTTCAACGCCTGATTTTTCATACCAAGCATATGTTTTGGAAATGATGGGACGAGCGAATTTTGGAATGTATGGTTTATTATAAATTTGAAGTGGAACATCTTCATGCGAATCAAAAATAACATGCTTTCCTTTTGCCTTTAATTTTTTTCCAACAGGAATTAATTCAGGATCATGAAAATGATAAAGTGCAGCATCAATTTCTAATGCTTTTTGATAGGCAGCTTCTGCCGTTTTTCTAAATCTTTGGATGCGATTTTTAGTATTGACTTCCACATTGTGAATCGTGACATTTTGATCGACTTCACTTTTTTGATTGGCTACGATGAGGTGCGTATCAAAACCGTGATTCGCCAACGAGACACATTCTTTTTGGAAAATACGAGTATCCTTGGCAGGATGTACGGTGGTGATATGACAAACTTTATGTTTTGAGATCCTCATAAATTTGTAACATTATTTTTTCTTGATTTTCCCAATTATATATTTGAGTTGCCAGTTGAAGTTCTTTTTTATAACTATCTATTCCGTTTTCCAAAATCGTATCAATTGCTTTTTTTATTTCAGCGGTCGTGTCTTCTTTTATGACATATCCTAATTTTTGTCCGATAACTTCACGTGTTACAATTAGGTCAGAAGTAATGATCGGTAAGCCAGCATGAATGTATTCAAAAATTTTATTTCCCAAACTCATATCATGACTACGGTTGGTTTTTTGAATCAGATAAGTACCAATATCCGCAGAGGAAGTGTAAGCTAATAATTCATTAGGTGGTACAGCTGGATGGAAAAAAATATTATTCACCTGAGCTATTTCTGCTTTAATATAATCTAAATAACCACTCGTAAATGGCATTCCTAACAATACTAATACATATTTGTCTGGAAAGGTTTTGAATGCTTCGATGAGTTGTTCGACACCTCGATGAGGTTTTAGATTTCCTTGATAAAGTATTATTTTTTGTTCTTGTTTAAGATTGAATTTTTTTCTAAATACTTGATTTGGAATTACCTCTTGTAAGTTGGCGCAATTCATAACTACTTTTGGAGGAGCAATGTTATAATGTTCGCTGTAGACTTCTGCAATAGGTTGGGAAACGGTCATCATGGCGTCCACTTTTTTAATATATCGAGCCTCTAGGAAACTGATTAATTTCCCATAAAACTTTCGACTTACATTTTTGTCAAATTCTAATTCATGGGCATCATATACCACTTTTGCGTTTTTATTAAAGTATTTTTTTATCAACATTCCCACGGGAAGAGGTAAAACGTCGCAAATATGGTAAAAATCAGCTTTGCGATGATTTTTGATAATTCTATAAAAAAGCTCTAACCATTTAATAACTTGAACAAAATAGGACTTCGACCAACTTCGACTTTTTAACTTGATTCTATAAACTGGAACACCTTCTTTGTATTCAAATTCAGGTAAGTTAGCTTCATGGAATGCAATTACTTTTACATCATATCCTCCATTTTTTAAGCTAATCGCTTCACGCAAAACTCGACTGTCATAAATGAAGTTATTAAATACAAAGATGGCGACTGTGTATTTTTTGTTTTTTGTAGATGTATTGTTTTTATTCAATGTTTGTCCCTAGTTTCTGATTTTATTCTTCCACAATTTTTACTAAAAGAAAAATCATTATTGCGTATGAAATAGTGTAAGCGATAGCTAAAAGATAAATCAGCATTTTAGCATTTAATTCTAAATGCCAACTTGCAAAAAATGCAAAGATAACTAAACTCAATTGCAAAAAACTAAGCCTCGAAAATATTTGAGTTTTTTCTTTTAGATAAAAAATAGAAGAAAGACTGGATCCAATAAAATTAAGAAAAAGAGGGATAGTAAATATCTGAGCATATTCTCCTGCCGTTGTCCATTTTTCTCCAAAGACAATTTGAAAAATACTCGGAGCTACAAAATAAAAAATAAGAAACGGAACAAAGGCAATTGCAAATAATCGTTTTAAGGTTTTGTAAAAAATACTTTTACAATGCCCAATCTTTTGTAATTCTTCGCTTGCCTTTTGTTTAAAAACTTCTTCAAACGAACGACCTATTACACTAAGTGGAGTTCGAACAATTCTATTCATAAATCCATAATGCCCAACTACTGTTGCGGTGTAAAAAAAATTGATTAGAATATTGGGGAGTTGAGTAGAACCAGTATTGAAAAAACCAGCAGGAACCATATTTTTTGGGAAATTGATAAATCGTTTTAACTGCTCTTTGATAGGAGTCCATTGAGGTTTTGGAAAAGCCTTTTTATCATTTTTTAAAAAGAAAAATACATAAGTTGCAAGTGTAGCCATCCTTCCCAATAACGTTCCTATGATTAATCCTCCAGCGCTAAATTGTAAAATCCCAAGTCCGATTCTAGAACCTACATTGGTTGAAGATTCCGCAATTTTACTGCCCGTAATAATTTTAAAACGCTTATGCCGATTGTGCCAATAATGTAATGATATCATCCAACCTCTAATCAAAATAAATGGAGGCATTAGATAGAGCCAAGTTGATAATTTAGGTTCACGGAACCATTGACCAATTTTTAAATTAAAAAAATAAATAAAGATAAAAAGTATGATACTAAAGATGGTGGTTAATAAACCTGCTGCCCAAACTGTATTCGCAGCATCTTGTTCTTTTTTAGGAATTAATATCGCCAACTCATATCGCCCTGTGGCAAAGATGACGAGTATATCTGCGATGGCACTAAATAGATATAAAATACCAAATTCTTCAGGTGTAAAAATTCGTGTCAGAATAGGAGAGAACAGGATCGTTATGGCTTGGGCCATTCCTGTACCGGTCATTACGGTTAACACATTTTTTGAAAATTCTGACTTTGGAAACATGGAACAAAAGTAGGAAAGTTTGATTCCTTTTTTTGAAAAATTGCTTTAAAAAACAGGTTCTAAGTGGAATCATAATTTGTCTGAAAATTTCTTTAATTAAGAGTTAATGTATAAATAAAGATGATCTAACTATGGTAAATTATTTATTAAATTTGGTCAAAAGTATTAGACAACATTAACACATATATACTTATTCACTCTAAACACACGCGCTTAGCATTAATGCGTTTACCCTAATCAATAAAAATTTCTAGGGTTCAAACCTTTTATTTTCTTATTTTTGCAAAAAAATCAGGAACAATTAAAGCTATTTCAGCTTTAAAGTTTTTAAAAAAAATTATGGGAAATATCATTGCCATTGTCGGCAGACCGAATGTAGGAAAATCCACTTTATACAACCGATTAATCGGAGGACGTCAAGCAATTATTGACGATACTAGTGGCGTGACTCGTGATCGTAAATATGGAATTAGCGAGTGGAATGGGAAGAAATTCACGGTAATCGATACAGGTGGATTTGTTCAGGGATCGGATGATGTGTTTGAAGCAGCCATCCGTTCACAAGTCAAAATAGCGATTGAAGAAGCATCCGCTTTAGTTTTTATGGTGGATGTCACTACGGGCATTACTGACCTAGATGAAGAGGTTGCCAACCTTTTACGTCGGACTCAAAAACCTGTTTTCCTTGTTGTCAATAAGGTGGATAATCATAATCGAATGTTGGAAGCCAATGAGTTTTGGAGTATGGGATTCGAAAACACCTATTTTCTTTCCTCACTTTCGGGAAGTGGTTCTGGAGAATTGTTGGATTCAATGGCAGAACAATTGACAGAAGATGAACCGCTTGAATCTGAGATTCCAAAATTTGCAGTAATCGGACAACCTAACGTTGGAAAATCTTCTTTTGTAAATGCATTGTTGGGAGAGGATCGAAATATCGTTACTGATATTGCAGGAACTACTCGTGATTCGATTCATTCGAAATATAATAAGTTTGGAAAAGAGTTTTATCTTATTGATACTGCGGGTATTCGAAAGAAAGCTAAGGTGCATGAAAATTTAGAATTCTATTCAGTCATGCGGGCTTTGAGGGCCATGGAAGAATCAGATGTAACGCTATTGTTGATTGATGCTCAAACTGGAGTTGAAGCGCAGGACATGAGTATTTTTACACTTGCCATGAAACGAAATAAAGGTGTCGTTATCTTAGTCAACAAGTGGGATTTGATACAGAAGGAAACGAATACGGCACGAGATATGGAGATTGAAATAAAAAATAAATTAGCCCCATTTAATGACGTACCTGTTATTTTTATTTCTGTTTTGGAAAAACAAAGAATTGCAAAAGCATTGGATGCTGCAATTCAGGTTTTTGAAAATCGTAACCGTAAGATTCAAACTTCAAAACTCAATGATATCATGCAAGATGTGATTGATAGAAATCCTCCTCCTGCTCACCGAGGAGCATATATCAAAATCAAATATATCACTCAATTACCTACATATTACCCTGCGTTTGCTTTCTTTTGCAATAATCCAAAGTACATCAAACCGAGTTATAAAAACTTTTTGGAAAATCAATTGCGAAAGCATTTTGAATTTACGGGGACACCCATTAGTGTATTTTTTAGAGAAAAATAGGATTAGTATTGAATGGCTAAATTGTTGTATTGTTTTAATATAGATTTAGCTATCATAGATTTAAACAATAGAAATAATGCCAATAGTAGAAACACCAATAGAAGGATTAAAAATATTTGAACCAAGAGTGTTCGGAGATGATCGTGGATATTTTTTTGAGAGTTATAATTTCAAAACATTTAAAGATGCTGGAATTCCATGTTCCTTTGTACAGGATAATCAATCCCGTTCTACATTTGGAGTATTGAGAGGATTGCACTATCAAGTACCACCTTTTGCGCAAGCCAAACTGGTACGAGTAATTGAAGGAAAAGTATTGGATGTTGCGGTTGATATTCGACCTGATTCTAAAACTTATGGAGAGTGGTTTAGTATTATTTTAAGTGCAGAGAATAAAAAGCAATTATTTATTCCAAGAGGTTTTGCTCATGGTTTTTTGGTACTTAGCGAGACTGCGGAATTCTTTTATAAATGTGATAATTTTTATTCAAAAGAAAGTGAAGGAGGAATTTTATACAATGATCCTAAGTTGAAAATTGATTGGCAGATAGCATTGGATAAAGTCAATCTATCTGAAAAGGATGCGATTTTGCCACACTTTGGAGATCATAAGAAGTTTGAATAATTCAATTCTAAACTTTTTTTTGACAAAACACCAAAAACATGAACCCACTCTTTGAAAAATTACAAAGCCGATTAAATTTATTTCAATCACTCACTCCAGATGCAAAAGGACATTGGGGAGTTATGAGTGCTCAAAATATGATTGAACATTTGGGAGGTGTTTTTTATGTAACTGCAAAAGGAAGTGATGGTAAAATCCTTTTAGCACCAGATGTAGCAGCAAAAACTAAGGCTCGTTTTTTCAGTAGTTATTATCCTTTTCCCAAAGGAGTAAAAATGCCAGGAACTCAAGACCAACCTACTGTAGCTCCACCTTTGAAATATTCCTCATTGGAAGAAGCTAGGGAAAAGTTAAATAATGCCGTTCAATTTTTCTTAAAACAATATCAAGAAAAACCTGAATTGACCTCTACGCATGGTTACTTTGGTGTGATGCCGATGAAAGAGTGGTTGCCATTTCATATCAAACATGTAGAGCATCATGCGATGCAATTTGGTTTGATGCCAAGAGATGAAAAGATTCCAGTAATTGAAAAATTACTCTATAAGATAAAAACTAAAATCCAAGCAGATGCTCCTGCCCAATGGGGAAAAATGAATGCCCACCAAATGGTCGAACATCTTGGAGGTACTTTTGCCCTTACTTCAGGTAAATTTAAAATGCCTTACGAAGGAAGAGAGGAAGATGCGAAACGAAATTGGGAAGCATTTAAAAAATCGGATAATCCATGGCAAGAAGTCTTTCCTTGGATCAACCTCGGAGAACCACGACCAGTTAGAAAAGCGACCATTGAGGAATCTAAAAAATCATTATTCAAAGCATTCTATATTTATTTAGAATATTGTGAAGCTAATCCAGAGGCAATTTTTCCACATCGTGCTATGGGCAATTTAACTATTGACCAATGGCGGTTGGTTCATGTCAAACATTTGCAACATCATTTGCGACAGTTTGGGGTAGAGGTGTAGTTTTTTTCTCATCCACTTTATTTAATTGTTTTCACGTAATTATTCAGCATTGGCTGTACACGAGTCAAGGTTTGACTTTTCAAGTCAAGCCTTGACTTATAAGAACATTAATATAAGTCAAAGCCTGACTTATAAGAACATTAATATAAGTCAAAGCCTGACTTAAAAAGTCAGACCTTGACTCGTGTATAGTTACGTTTTTACTTCAAAAACAAAGAGCATACGATCCAGTCTCATCTCGTAATCACATCCCTCGCAAACAATATTTTCGGCTTCCAATAACTAGACCTTGAAATATTCTGCACCATGATTCCCTTCGAAGAAGTACTATGTACCACCTCGATTCCTTCCTTTGTATTATTGGTTACCAATGCCACATGAGTCACTTTTTTACCTTTACCAAAAAATATCAAATCACCTGCTTTTGCACGTTTAAGTGGGATTTTACGACCCGTTTTAGCTTGATATTTTGATCCAGGGGAAATTTCTATATTAAATTTATCAAAAACATAACTTGTAAAACCTGAACAGTCAAAACCAGTTTTTGGGTTTTTTCCAGCATATCTGTAAGGAATACCTACATGTTTTTTACCTTCTTTTGCGATATTTTTTCGAAGTGAAGTTTTGCCTAAGTGGTTGACACTTTTACGAGTCGTATTATTGTAAGTTTTGCTAACAGATGAGCAAGAAGCCAGAAAAAGAAATGGCAGCAACAACATTATTATTTTCAAAACGTTTTGGATCATAATATTCGATTTTAAATAGATTGTTTATAAAAAATAAAACTCACTCGTTGAAATAGGTTAGTAATAGGGTTTTAAACATCAACGAGATTTAGCGGTTCGGACTTTGGTTCGAGCTGCTTTTTTATTTACTAAAAAATGAAAGTGAAGTTTCGAAGTTGCTGTTGAAAGATGAGAATAATGTGTAATGCGTTTTGAAAACGACAAAACTTGGAGAATGTTGTTTTGGCCTCAGACTTACGCTGATTTGTCACGACAAGTCAGCGTATGCCTGCGGCTAAAAATTTATTTCTTTTTCTTGATCTCGACCGAAAAGCGTTTCCCTTCCAGTCCTAGCTCCGTATTTTGAAAAACTGTTTTCGCTTCATCCTGAAGTTCATCCAATTCAATATACCTTGAAGAATAATGACCTAACACAAGTTTTCCAACCTCCGCTTTCTTTGCAATCGTAGCAGCTTGAATAGAGGTAGAATGTTTAGTACGTTCAGCATATTCCAGTTCTTTATGAAGAAAAGTAGATTCATGGTACAACAAATCCACACCTTTTATAATAGGAATAATCGCCTCATTATAAGCCGTATCCGAACAAAAAGCATAGGATCGAGGAGCCGCTGCAGGTATTGTCAATTTGGAATGAGGAATTACATTACCATTGGGAGTCGTCCAATCACCTCCGTTTTTGATTCGATTAATTTCTTGAAAAGGAATATTGTACTTTTCAATCTTTTCGGGAATCATAGAATCTGATTGTTGTTTTTCCTTAAACAAAAAACCATGAGTAGGCACTCGATGAATCAAAGGAATGGTATAGACTTTCAGAAGGTTATCTTCAAAAATCAATTGATGTTTTTCCGTATCTGTGATATGAAATTCCAAAGGGTAGGGTAGTGGATGACCAGTATATTTGATTTGAATATTTATCATTTCATCCAAGTGCGGAGGACAATAGATGTGCAAGGGTTCCTTACGACCATTCAAACCATAAGAAGAAAGCAACCCAATCAACCCAAAAACATGATCGCCATGTAAATGACTGATAAAAATCTGATTGATACGAGATCGTTTGATACGATTTTCTCGAAGGCGTACCTGTGTACCCTCACCGCAGTCAATGAGATACAAGTTTCCGCGAATATTTAAAACTTGTGAAGTAGGAAATCGATTATTAGCTGGTATAGCAGAGTTGCAACCAAGAATAGTTAATTCAAATTTCATTTAAGTGCTTATGCTTATTGAGTTATTTGTTGAATGGTTATTGAGCTATTTATAGAAATAACTCAATAACCAGTAACTCAATAATTATTCTTCTGAATCAGCGTTGAGTTCGCGCTCCACTTCTTCCATAAAAACATAATCTACTGATTCTTGCACAGTAGGTATAATTTTAAGAATACTATCTAATTTTGAGATGGTGATTAACTTCTTAATAGCCTCACTATTTACACCTGTCAATACAAAGCTACCTCCTTTCCAAAGTCGATTTCCTGTCAGAATGGCACTTAAACCTGAGGAATCTACAAAATTGACAGCCTCTAAATTGAGGATCATATTCATAACCCCAGTATTTCTCATCATCAAAAACTCAGATTTTAAATCAGGAGCAATGACTGAATTTAAGTTTTCATCTTCTAAAGAGAAAACTGCATATTTCTCCTGCTTATCTACCGAATATTTCATACGTAATCTATAATTTTTTTAAAATTAAATTTTTACAAAAGTATCAATAATAAAGAAATTATTGATTGATTTCTAAAACAAAGTTTTTTTTGGAATAAAAATTCAAATATAATAATTTTTATATGTGAATAAAATATTTACATTTGCGCCTGTTATTCAAGTAATTAAAGACTACACCTTTATGATTTTTTTTGCAACGGAACCTTTTCTTCATTCAAGTGTTTCTACAAGTATTAAACAAACATTTGAATGCCAAAAATCACTTTTATCCATTCTGTTTATTCAAAATACTCAACCTTTCTAATCAAATTTAATTCATTTTTTCATCGAAATCACCTGCTGAAAATCCGCATTTTTAGGGTTGAAAATAGAAGTCCTCGTATTCAAAAAAAGTTTAACATTAATTTATATTGCAAAAGACATTTTGTTGAGTCATAAATAAGACCTGACAATCGTTCTTATTTACATGCAATGGCATTATTTTTTCTAATAATATAAAAACCATTATTTCGAAATTCTGGATATTTTTAGGTAAAAAAACTTTTATGTTGAATATTTTTAGTTGAATTTTTAAGAATCATTGAAAATGACCAAACGAAGTTCTGAAAATCACGTATAACTTTAAAAGTTTTCAACAGTACAAAAGGCAGAATTGATAAGGATATAGACAAAAATTAGGAGGAAGTAATTTTTCTAAAAACTTTCGACTTTTAATAGTTGTTTTCTCAAAATATTACCCTTATCATTGTTAAATAAATTCTTCTCAAAAGAGATTAAATGCCTTACTACCTATCCAACGTTTAGAATCGAATCACCTAAAGGAAAAAAATATATCATGAACAAGAGATTTTCTCCAAAAGTCAAAAAAGTCATCTCAAGAAGTCGCGATGAAGCGATTAGAATGGGACAAGACTTCATTGGTACTGAGCATTTGTTGTTGGGTATCATGCAAGAGCGCAATGGCCTAGCCGTTAAGGTGCTTCAATCTTTGGATGTGAATGCCAGAGAATTAAAAGAAACGATTGAAAAATCTGTTCGAGGGGCGAGTAGCCAAAAAGCATCTTTGAATGTAGGAAATATCCCGCTAAATAAGCATGCTGAAAAAGTACTTAAAGTTACTTTTCTCGAAGCTAAGATTTTGAGAAATGATGAGATCAGTACGGAGCATTTGATGCTATCCATTTTAAAGCATGAGGAGAATTTAGCTTCGCGTATTTTAAATGAATTTGACATCAATTACGAAGTGTATAAATCGGAATTGGAATACGTCAAGCAAGACTTAGAAATGGGTGACATTTCTCGTCCTGATATTTTCAATGGTCCAGAAGATAATGATGATGAACCATTTGAAGATGAAAGCCAAGGCGGTCAAGGTGGTGGTCGTTACCAACAAAGAGGAAAAGGTGGTACGAAATCTCGTACTCCTGTTTTAGATAACTTCGGTAGAGATATTACGAAGTTGGCGGATGAAGGAAAATTAGATCCTATCATTGGTCGTGAAGTTGAAATCGAACGGGTGTCTCAAATTTTGAGTCGTCGTAAAAAGAATAACCCAATTTTGATTGGTGAACCTGGTGTGGGTAAAACTGCAATCGTTGAAGGTTTAGCATTGCGTATCAATCAGAAAAAAGTATCTCGAACTTTATTTGGGAAAAGAATTGTGATGTTGGACTTAGCAGCATTGGTTGCAGGTACAAAATATAGAGGACAATTTGAAGAGCGTATGAAAGCAATCATGACTGAATTGGAAAAATCACGTGATGTGATCCTTTTCATTGATGAGATTCATACGATAGTAGGAGCAGGTGGAGCGACAGGTTCACTAGATGCTTCTAATATTTTCAAACCAGCCTTGGCGCGTGGTGAGTTACAATGTATTGGAGCGAGTACTTTAGATGAGTACCGTCAGCATATTGAGAAGGATGGCGCATTGGATCGTCGTTTCCAAAAAGTAGTAGTTGATCCACCATCACCTGAGGAAGCAGTTCATATTTTACAGAATATCAAAGAAAAGTACGAAGAGTTTCATAATGTGACTTACTCTGATGATGCGATTTTAGCATGTGTAAAATTTAGTGATCGATATGTAAGTGATCGTTTCTTACCAGACAAAGCGATTGATGTAATGGATGAGGTAGGAGCAAGAGTTCACTTAAAAAATATTCATGTTCCTAAGCATATTGAGGACTTAGAGAAAAAAATCGAAGACCTTAAAGAAAAGAAAAATTCTGCGGTCAAAAATCAACAGTACGAAAAAGCTGCTGATTTGAGAGATAGTGAATCTAAATTGGTTCGTCAATTGGATTTTGCAAAAGTAGAATGGGAAGAAGAATCAAAAACAAAAAGATACCCAGTTAATGAAGAAGATATTGCAGAGGTAGTATCTATGATGACTGGAATTCCTGTACAGCGTGTAGCTCAAAACGAAAGTAAGAAACTCGTTAAAATGAGTGCTGATATTCAAGCTGCTATCATCGGTCAAGATGAAGCAATTTTGAAAATCACAAAAGCGATTCAGAGAAATAGAGTAGGATTGAAAGATCCATCTAAGCCAATTGGTTCGTTTATTTTCTTAGGCCCTACTGGTGTGGGTAAAACAGAATTAGCGAAGGCGTTGGCTCGATACATTTTTGACTCTGAAGATGCACTCATTAGAATAGACATGAGTGAGTACATGGAGAAATTTAGTGTAAGTCGATTAATTGGAGCGCCTCCAGGATACGTAGGATACGAAGAAGGTGGTCAATTGACAGAGCGAGTTCGACGAAAACCATATTCAGTAATCCTATTGGATGAGATTGAAAAAGCACACCCAGATGTGTACAATATCTTATTACAAGTATTGGATGATGGACAATTGACCGATGGTTTGGGTAGAAAAGTTGATTTTAAAAATACCTTAATCATTATGACTTCAAATATTGGAGTACGTCAATTAAAAGACTTTGGTCAAGGTGTAGGTTTTGCAACATCAGCTCGTAAAAATCAAGCAGAAGAAAATGCTAAAGGTGTTATTCAAAGTGCCTTAAAGCGAACTTTCTCACCTGAGTTTTTAAATAGAATTGATGATGTTGTAATCTTCAATAGCTTAGATCAAAATGACATCTTCAAAATCATTGATATTACATTGAAAGATTTGCACAAGCGATTAGACGGAATGGGTTACAAATTGCGCTTAACGGATGGTGCGAAAAAATTTGTAGCAGAGAAAGGTTACGATCCACAGTTTGGAGCAAGACCATTACACCGTGCAATTCAAAAATATATCGAAGATCCTTTAGCGGAATTTATTTTAAATAAAAACCCAGAGGAAGGAAGTGCTTTCAAAGCTGTCATGCGAAAAGATGGTGAAGGCTTAGATATTGACTTAGAAAAAGAAGCAAAATCTTCTTCTGAATCTAAGAAATAATTAAATATTAAATGGCGTGATGAAAAAGGTATTTTTTCATTAACCATTTATAAAAATAATGCACCTGTTGATTGAAATCAGCAGGTGTTTTTTTATTGGAAAAAATGAACTAGGATTTTGAATAGGTTAAAAATGGTGAATTGAATATTATTGGATCCATTCAATATTCAAAATTAGGTGTGTTAAGAAAAATTCATGATACGCAATTTAGCCACGGACTTTGACTGACTTTACGCTAACGTGTTTCGACTTTTCACGTACTTTTTTATTTTCCTTTGGAAAATATCGAATTAAGTTGAAAATTTTCCAAAGGAAAATTCGGGAGTCCGTGAAAAGTCATCATACGTTAGCGTAAAGTCCGTCAAAGTCCGTGGCTAAAATACCTCAAAATATTTTTCTTGACACCCTTAATTCAAAATTCAAAATTTATCCAAACGGAACTAAATTATTCCATTATACGTAGATTTTAAAGCGAAGCACTTTCATTCTATGATAAATAACAAATAAAGGAGTATTTTTTTTCCTATTAAATAAAGAGAATTTCAAATATCCTAGTATTTTTACAGAGAAGAAAAAAAAGGTATAAAATTCAAACTACCTTTTTATCATAATAATTTCATTTTATAATTAAAAATATATCATTTGGCTAAAAGACAAAAAAGACATGCACCCAGAAAACCTCAAATTAGGTTTAGAGTAAACGATCAAATTAGAATACCTGAAATCCGCCTTGTCGGAGATAACATGAAGGAAATAAGTGAAGTTGTTGGAGAGAATATTGAATCAGGTATTTATTCTACTAGAAGAGTTCAAGATTGGGCAAGAAAAGTTGGTCTTGATCTAGTCGAAATTTCACCTAAAGCAAAGCCTCCTGTATGTCAAATCATTGACTACAAAAAATTCCTCTACATGAGGAAGAAAAAGGAGAAAGAAATCAAATCTAAGGCTGTAAAAACGGTGGTTAAAGAAATTCGTTTCGGGCCCAATATCAGCGAACACGATTTTGATTTTAAATTGAAGCATGCTTCTAATTTCTTGCAAGAGGGAGCAAAGGTGAAAGCCTACGTTCACTTCCGAGGGCGTACTATTGTTTTTAGAGATCGTGGTGAATTAGTTTTGTTGCGTTTTATCAAAGAGCTAGAGGAATTTGGAGCACCTGAAGCACTTCCTAAAATGGAAGGTCGAAGAATGATTGTAGTAATTGCGCCAAAGAAAAGTGCCATTAAGAAAAAAGCAAAAGATAAAAAAGAAAGAGACAAAGATAGAGAACGCCGTAAATCGGAAAAAGCAGAAGCAAAATTGGAGAATAAGAAGATAGTAAATGAGCAGAAAGTAGAACAAGAACAGAGTAGCGAAACTCCAGAAGAATAGGATTTAGATTTTTGAAATAATACAGATTATTAAATCTGAATAAAATATAAAAGTCACATCTGATTTAGGTGTGGCTTTTTTTTATTCCTATTCCTTAAAATTGTAATCAATGAAAAAACTAATTCTTTTTGTGATGATAATTTTTTCATGTTTTTTCAATCTGAAAGGTCAAGATTCAGAACCATATCGATTTGTAAGTGGAACTGATACCAGATATTCTCTTTTCGGTGGTTATAATCTAAAGGGAAGAGAAGGTTCAAAACGATATTTTCATTCTTTAGAGCTAGGTTTTTCTAAAACTACTTTTACCAAAATAAGACCACATCCTGTAGGGAAAGGTTGGTATATTTCTTCTGAAATATTATTGGATAAAGAACTTTTTATTACTCCTAAGGTTGGATGTTTTGTTCATTATGTGGTTTTAATTTGTGGAATCGAAACAGGTTACCATACGAATATTGATGAAGGGAGTTGGGTTATCAGACCTTATTTTGGAATAGGAAATCAAAAAGTACAATTTTTAGTCAAACCTAATATTCAAGTTACAAATCGAGATTTTACAGAAATTAATGTTGCTAGTTTGACTTGTTATTACCATTTTTTACCAATCAAAAAGTCTTTTGTTCCATTCAGGTATTGAATTCCATTTCCAAAATAACCTCTCAACAAGAGAAATTATTAATTTTTCATTACTATTTATTAATTAAAACCCCTATCTTTGCACCTCTTTTGAAATAAATATATTTGATATGCCAAAAATGAAGACCCACTCTAGTGCTAAGAAGAGATTCAAAGTAACTGGCTCTGGGAAAATTAAGAAAGCTGGTGCGTTCACATCACACATGATGAGAAACAAAAGCAAAAAAGCGAAGTTACGTTTAAGACATGGTAGTGTCCTTGCAAAAGGAGATGCTAACCGAGTTAAGCAATTACTTTGCATGAAGTAATGATTGGTTAAATTGTTAATTAGGGAATCAGTTGATTCGTCCTTAATTAACTAGTAAACCGATCCACCAATTAATTTTTTTTTAACGACGGTGGAGCAAAGCTAAAAACGGATAAAAAAATATCCTGCTTCACACCTAAAAAATGTAAAAATGCCAAGATCAGTAAATTCTGTAGCATCAAGAGCAAGAAGAAAGAAAATTCTTAAAATGGCGAAAGGCTATTTTGGAGCTCGATCAAAAGTTTATACCGTTGCAAAAAACGCGGTTGAAAAAGGTTTGACTTATGCATACCGTGACCGTAAAAATAAAAAACGTGCTTTCCGTAGATTATGGATTGCTCGTATCAATGCCGGTGCAAGATTACATGGAATGTCTTATTCCAAATTTATGCATGGCTTATCTAAGAATGAGGTTGGATTAAATCGAAAAGTACTTGCAGATTTAGCCATGAATCATCCAGATACTTTCAAAGCTGTAGTTGATACAGCCAAAAAATAAAAACTAAAAAAAAGGGTCGTTGTTTTCAACGATCCTTTTTTGTTATGTTAGAAAATAATAAATCCATTTGCATTATTTATGTAAGTGGATTTATTATTTTGTCCAACTACTTTAAAACGAAAAAAATTAAATACATGAATTTCTCCCCACAATATTTCTTTTACCTTCTTTGTACTGTATTTATATTTTCTTTTTGTTCTGAAAATAACAATGAAAATGTAACTGTAGAACATGAACTAAATAAAGGTTACTTTCTTCAATCGACTAACTCCAATTGGAAATCAAAGTATTATGATTATATCGAATCGAGTGGACACGCTTTATTTGCAGTAGCAGAGAAACAATCATTTGGGGTCATTGATAAAAATGAAAATATAATAATTCCCTTCGAATATGAATTTGTGGAAATCTTTAATTCGGTAATCCTTGCACATCCTTTGCCAGGCAAACATGACTTACATGCACATATTACTGTATTTGATCATTCTGGAAAAAAGTTGTTTTCCCAAGAGTTAATGAGCTGTACTCCAGTAGGCGATCAACTTATTGCTTGTTCCAAAAATCAAATGGAAGGAGGCATTTTTAACTTGAAAGGAAAGGAATTGTATCAATATAATGCTCAAGAAAAGGTCAGAGAAGTGCTCCCAAATATTATTGAATATAAATCAGCAAAAGGAGAATTGCAATATATCGATAACCAAGGAGCCAAGGTGACTACTCCAAAATATTTGCCGCGTTATTTGACTTATAAAAATTATGAAGAAAATTATATGGTTGTGAATGATCAAGAAGGGCAACCGTTTCTTTTAGATAAAAATAATCAAATTGTAGATCTGCCTGATGGCTATATTGCCCAAGGGGTTAAACATGATTTTGCAGTACTAAAAACAGAAGAGGGGAAATATTTTATTTATGATTTAAAAAATAAAAAACTTTTAGATAATACTTCATCTACCCAATTTATTAAAATCAATAAATGTGAACAGGAGGGAAATACTCCAATGTTTTACTTTAATGATATTTACAATTATATAGAAGGCAAACGTGAGCTAAAATGTGTCAATCAATCAAACGAAACACTTAGTATTTTTTCAAATCCAGATCCGAATCAAAGAGTTGATGAAGAAAAATATATCCAGAATTTTTGCGACCCAAGTGGTGAAAAATATTTTTTTAAAAGAAGGATTGCTAGTTCCAATAATTTTGAATGCTATGAGGGATTGAATGGGGAAACTTATTTTAAAGACAAAAATACACAGGAGATTCATTTAAAAAATGGATGGTTTTTAGGAAATGGAATTGCTTCTGCTTTTGATAAATATGCTATCGTTTATCAACGTAACAAAGTGGATAACACTAATAAATGTGGATTAATAAATCTTAATATGGAACTCGTTATCCCATTTGAATATGACAAAATTACTGTAGATTATAATCTAGGATTTTTCATTTTACATAAAGGAAATAAAATGGGAATGACAGACAAAGATGCCAATATTATTTTAGAAGCTCGATTTGATGATGTTAGTAAGATGACCTCTTACTATAAAAAGAGTGGGGTATTGCTTACCAAAAATGAAAATAAATATCAAATTTTCTCTTTTGCAGGAGTTCCTTTTGACGATGAAATTTATACGAAAAAAACTCAAGAGGAGAATTCCTTTGTTAGAAAGCCTATCGTTTTATCCAATGAAAAAACAAAAATTTCAATTGATGGACATGCTAGGATAAATCGGAATCCGAAATAGTTGCGATTAAATAAATAATAAAATCAAAGTCAATACAATCCCTGCAAGTGTAAAATAAAGACCTTTCTTAAATACAGATGTTGAAGGCATAAATATTCAAAAGGATGAGATAACAAAAATTGATAGAAACACGAGTCAAGGTTTGACTTCTCAAGTCAAGCCTTGACTTATAAGAGCATCAATATAAGTCAAAGCCTTGACTTATAAGAACATCAGTATAAGTCAAGCCTTGACTTATAAGAACATCAATATAAGTCAAAGCCTTGACTTATAAAAACATCAGTATAAGTCAAAGCCTGACTTGAAAAGTCAGACCTTGACTCGTGTACAGCCAATGCTGAGTAGTTACGATAAAAATAAAAAAACGCTTGAAAAGAAAACTCATCAAGCGTTTTGGTTATTTTTAATTGATTTATTTCTATAAGAAATTTACTTTTCCATTTCCTAAATTATAATAAGCAGGAACAATTTTTAATCCTTTAGCTCCACTAATAATTGAAGAACGTGCTGCTAATTCATCACAAGTCATTTTAGCATTTTTCTTTACTACAGCGTTGACACTTTTATTTCGTGATGCTGCAATAGAAGGAGTGATATGAGATAACAAATGATTTAAATTATAACCATTGTCTCCACCTGCGATAGCTGCGGTAACAGCTCCACAACTTTCGTGTCCTAGCACTACGATTAATTTTGTACCTAAGTGTGCAACAGCATATTCGATACTTGCGATGGTACTAGTATTAGCTACATTCCCAGCTACCCGAAGTACAAAAAGTTCACCTAAACCTGTATCAAATGCTAATTCAGGAACTACTCGACTATCTGCACAACTTAAAATAATAGCAAAAGGATTTTGTCCTTTAGTCAATGCTTTTTTTCTAGCAGCATCTTGTAACTCTCCGTTAAGTTTATTCGCTACAAAATTTTTGTTACCAGCTTTTAAGCGATCAAGGGCTTTTTGTGCAGAAACGTTTTTTACTTTACTCATAAGAATCTCGTTTTTAATAAATTTTAAAAAGTTAAAAAAGAATATTATTTATTGGCTCGATCTTCCTGAGGAGATCAGTTTCGCCAAGTATTTCTCTAAGGTTAAAATTATTTTTATGGCTTTGCAAAGTGCAGTCGTAGGAACATCATTTACAAAGTTCTCAAATGAATTTTCATTATTATCTCCAGCAGTTTCCGAAGTGAAAAACATCCATGCAATCAAAATAGAAAATAGAATGGTACCGATTAGATTTAAAGTTAGGAATGGAATAGAAATGATAAAATTTTGGTATTCAAAAAAATGAAATGCACAAGTGACAAAAGCACTCCATAATAAAAATACAATCAAATTAAGCCAAGCAAGTCGAAGAATGATGTTCCATTTGATATTACGACATATATACATGGATTTCGGGTTGTTTTGATTTTTTTTTGAAACCGTAAAATAAGACGGATTTTTATTTTATCAAAACAAAGAAAAGGGAAAATTGTTGAACGCTTCGCTTGACGAACCACAAACTTCAGATTCATAATATTTTATTATCGTATTTTTTGGGTCGTTAAGCGAAGCGTTTGAGGGCTTTAAATATTATTGTACAACTTTTGTTGGAACTGCTTTTTCATTTTGTTTTATAAAAGCATCAAAATTTCTTTTAACAATTTTTGAGTTGAAAAGAACATTTTCGAAATCATTAGGATTGGTTCCTATTGCAGGAGGAGGAGTTTCTCCTTTTGGTAAAAGTTCATTATAAGTTTGAACTGGTTCGATTTGAGTTATCGTTTCCACTACTTTTGATGGTTGTGGATTTGCCAGTTGAATAGGTTCAGGATTAGAGTTTGGAGTTGTTGTATGGGGGGCTTCATTAGATGTAGAAATGGTAATCACAATTCGAGTGGTAAGACCACTTTGATTTATTTCATTTTGAACTGGAACAGATTGAGTTTGAGCTCTTACAATATTGGCAGGAATACGATTTTCTTTTTTAGGATGTCTGATGTATGAAGCTGGAGTAGGGGAAGAAGATATTTCTTTTACTACAATAGAGGAACGTTTTGTTTTTTGTTCTCTCATTGATTGTTTCTCTTTAGCTATCGTTTCTGATTGATTTTCCAAAACTATTTCATCATCATTTGATATTGCATTTTTGGTTTTAATTTCTTCAGTAGGTTGTTCAGTTATTTCTGTTGCCACAATTTTAGATTCCTTTTCTTCTATTTCAATTGAAGAATCAGCAGCAGGAGTTTCGGTTTCTTTGATGTTTTTAACAGGTTTCTTTGTGTTTTGTAACACTATATCTACATCTTCTTGGATTGGCTCAATGATTTGAAAGAAACTTAATTTATCTAAAATTTGAGTATGCTTATGAGAAGGTGCAACGGCATTAATTTTAGCGAGTTTTTTTAAAACTAAATCAGCTTCTGCTAACCGAAGACTTTGTTGGTAAGCTATAATTTGAAAAGTATAATTATCTTTAATGGTTTCTAGTTCGCGTAATTTATTTAAAATAATCCAATCTACTTTTGAAGGACGGTTTTTTACTTTTTCAATTTTTGAAATAATCTCTTCTGCCAATTGATCTACATTTTCCTCTTGAAGTTTTTTTATGGTTGCATCAAGATCAATTTGATTGTAACTTTCCATTGCACTAATCCAAAAGTTAGAAGCGAAGTCATGATTAACAATAGCCAATTCATATGCTGAGAATCGAATTTGCTCTTCAACTTTTTCGGACATTTCATCGACAAGTTCCTCTGCATCAAATGTGCTAAATACTTTTCTCCCTGCTCTTTTTCCAACTGTCTTGATGGCATGGTCATTTGAGGCACCTCCGAAAGCTAAAAGATCAAGTAATTCTTCTTCTTCGGCAAGTAAGGCCTTTCTTGCTACGGAAGCAATAACTCCTCGTAAGTTTTTTATAAATCCTTTTTTTGCAATAGATATTCTTAATCTAGGTTTCTTATCAATTAATGAGTACTGAAGCGATTTATGATCGACTACTTGATAATCATCTTTGTTGACTTGAAAAAATATGGGTTGTCCATCATAAACTTGTTTTAGCTTTAATTTAAATCGCCCTTTCTCATCAGAATGTACTGCTCCTGAAATTGGTGAACTAATCTTTGCATTTTCAACAAATTGGATTTTTCCATTTTGGGCTTTACTATTAAAAATAACAACCTGCCCTTTGATATTTTTGGATTGTGAGAAAGAAGGATTGGTCAACAAAAGAAAACCTAAAACCAATAGAAGATATGGTGCGCTGGGATGCATAATATTCTTACTTTTAGACGTCAAAAAAAATGATGTAATAATTGTTTAAAATGGACGAAGAACCTACTTGGGAAATGAACCAACTAGCTGATTAACAGCTAGTTCTGCATTTTTTTTAGTAACGGTCAAATAATAAAAGCAAACTTCATTGTATAGGTTAAAAAAATGACCTGTAAGAAATAATTACAGAAGAATCGTTTTCTCCTGGATTATATTACGATTGAATGGTAAGTTTTGTTTGGATTTTCGTAAGGAAAGATGCTATTATATTAAAATAATATTACAATTGTATAAGGCTAAAAACGTGCCTAATTTTTATAGTTTGAGAACCAAGGAAAATCAAAATCAAAATGTCAATCAAAATCAAAAATTCATTTAGAACCAAAAATTCTCATAATTTTATTTTTTTTGTTTGTGTATTTTTATTGGTCTCAGAAAAGGTTTAAAACCTCGCACTTTAGTGCGATAAATTTATTAATGGAAAAAGGTGAAGATCGAACTCGAAAGAATATCGAACTCGATATTCATTCAAGTTCGATATTCAAAAAATTATATCAACGACTTTAGTCGTTTGTATAATTAACCCACCTACTTTCAGCAGGTGGTGGTTAAGTTACTTTCAAGTTGCCTAAAGCAGAGCGTCATTTCATTGACTTGGGTTAAGAAAATGAAAAAAAATCGTTCTTTGGGAATCCTATGGAAACAACTTTGAGATCTTCTGTTCCTTGACTTGTATGCTGACAAAGAGGTTGAAAACAAAATCCCAAAATTTTTCTCTATTTAAAACTCCTTAGACAATGAAAAAAATAATATTATTGATAATGGTTGCAATTATTTTACTAGGAGCCTATACTTATTTTCCCGAACATTATTTTACAGCTGCAGTTGAATGTTCAGAAACAGGGATGGTCATTGAAAGTGGTGATCCTTTAACTACTGAAAATCAACAAATTTTAATGGAAAAAATAAGAACTCAATCTTCAGAAGATTTTAGATATTATTTTAAGACTTTTGTGGAAGAAGGAGGGGCAACTTATATGATTACTAATTTTAGAAATGATTCATTTTGTTTTGATATAAAAATGCTTGTGGACAAATGGAATCGACTTGGAGGTATGCTTAGAACCAATGGAAAAGGCTACCCAGACGAATTGTATAATTTGAAATGGGAAATCGTAAATATTGATGGAAAGGAAGAGGTTGCATATTTGGATATGCATAAAATTATTGATTGATTATATTTGTTGAGTAATTGATTTGTGATTCGTAAAACGTTTAACGTCCAACGTAAAACTCTATTTCTAAACCTTGATATGCATAAATAAACCATCTAGCCTCATTATTTAAAAGTATCAACTGTCTTTCATCTGTTATTTCATATGTCAACTAGAAGTTAAAAAACCTCAAAATACTTTCCTCATTTGGGTTTTCATTTTCATTTTCCCACCTTTGTATCACTTGAAAATTAACAAAACCAATCAAGAATGAATTATCAAATCCTCTTACCTATTTTGGTAGGTATTGCTATTTTATTTGGCTGTAACTCTACCAAGGACGTAAATTCAACTCCCGCAATAACTAAATCCGATATGCCAGGTAAAATAATGGTGTTACTAGACAGAACTGTAAGCCCTAAAAAACTAGAGGTGGAGATGAGTGCTTATGAACTTAAAAGTGAAGGGCAAATCAGTCGTGCAGAACATCGATTTATGTTTACTTTTAATTCTAATAAGATTAAGTCAAAAGAATTAATTCAGAAAATCAATGCACTTTCTTACGCATCAGAGGCAGCTATACCTCAACAATTTAATAGATAATCTTTTCTGAATATTAAGAAATTCAATATCCCTTCCAACTATTTTTTAATAAAAAAGCTATTCAACTATTACCAGATTTTTATTCCAAACAAAATGATGGAATACATTTTTTTATTTTTAAAAAAAAATATAACAAAATACCTGCAAAATGAGCAAAAAGAGTTTTTTAACCATTTTATGTTTGACTTTTTGTTGTGCCTTTTGGACAACTATAGAAGCTCAAACAACTACCACAACTCAAACTATTGATGTCAAAGTACAACAAACACACGCTAAGTTTTTAGGTAAAACTAAACCACTTCGTGATCTTGCACCTTTAAGTCCGGCTGATCCTAAAAAGAAAGCTATTGAGAAAAAGAATAAAAAAAGGGAAGTAGTCAATTTTATAGGAAGAGATAAAAGGGATCATATGAATTCACCAAATAAGAGTGTTGGCCCTGATCCTGTACGACAAAAAGATTTTGGTACTACTAACCATAATCCTATTTTTCCAGTAGAACCACTTGTAGATATTGTAGGAATAGGTACTGGATCACCAACTGATCCTTCTGGAGATATTGGACAAGACTATTATATTCAAGCGGTGAATGTAACCGATTTTAGGGTGTATGATAAGCAAGGAAATCCAGTTACAAATACTATTGCAATGAATACACTTTGGAGTAGTATTGGATTTTCATCAGCAGGTGATCCTATTGTTTTATACGATCAAGAGGTGAATCGTTGGATACTTACAGAGTTCCCAAATGGTAATGAACTATTGATGGCTATTTCTGAAACCTCCGATCCTACAGGAAGTTGGATGGCATATAATTTTTCTACCCCTAACTTTCCAGATTATCCTAAATATTCAGTTTGGAATAATTCCTACGTAGTTACAACCAACGAACAAGGAAATGGAGTACTGCCTAGTTATTTTATCAATCGCCAAGATATGTTGGATGGTGTAAATAATCCTCGCATACAAAGAATAGAAATGCCTGGAATTCCAGGAGGGCCTGGTTTTTTTGTAAGTACACCTGTTGATTGGAGTGGGCTGATTCCTCCAGCGGCAAATGCAGATCCAATGATACTTCGATTAAATGATGATGCTTGGAGTGCCAATAATCAGGATTTTATAGATATTTTTTCAACTGTAATAGATTGGGATAACCCTAGTAATACCGTTGTAACTGAAACTAATATTCCTACTGCTGATTATGATACGGATGCTTGTGCTGCTCCTGGATTTGGGTTTGCTTGTATTCCACAAATGAATGGAGGAGGAATAGATGGACTTCCACAAACGATTATGAACCAAGTACATTATCGAAATTTTTCAAGTCATGAATCTATGGTGCTTAATTTTTTGGTAAACTCAAATACTCCAGCTGACATCATTGCTGGAATCAGATGGATCGAAATGCGAAGAGTTCCTGGAGGAGTTTGGGAAGTATATCAAGAAGGTACATTTGCCCCTGATGATGGGCTGCATAGATTTAATGGAACAATGGCAATGGATGGAAGTGGAAACATCGCATTGGCTTATAACATATCAGGCCCTAATTCATTTCCTGGAATTAGATACACCGGTCGTCGTAGTTCTGACCCGCTTGGAGAAATGACAATTACAGAATATAATGTGGTAGAAGGAGCCTCTGCTAATCCTGGTAATAGATGGGGAGATTATGCACATATGTCTATTGATCCGATCAATGACCGAACGTTTTGGTTTACTACTGAATATCGTGCGAATAACACAACCCGTACTAGAATTGTCGCATACGAATTTGATAGAGACTCGATTGATATTGGAGTGTCCGCATTGATTACTCCTGTCAGTTCTCCTGACTTGACCAATGCTGAAACAGTTCAGATTGAAGTCAAAAACTTTGGTTTGGATTCTCAAATGGTAAACAATGTAGGTTTTATTTTTGAAAATGGTACAGAGGTTTTGGAAGCTGCAAATGTATTGTTACCACCTGATAGTACATTCTTGTATACCTTTACAAGTGCCACAGTTGATATGTCGGTAATTGCAGATTATGATTTTAAATTGTTTACGACTTTGGCAACTGATGCGTTAATTGCGAATGATACATTGAGAAGAACCGTTTCCAAAGTAACTCGAAATGATGCAGGTATTACGGGAGTTACTGGACTTGATTTTTCTTCTACTTGTGATCTTGAAGTGCCAGTTCAATTTACGCTAACCAACTTTGGTTTTGATCCATTGATTTCAGCAAATATTTTAGTTACGATAGGAGGAATTACTGTTACCACTATTCCTTGGACTGGAAATTTAGCTTCAGGAGAATCCACAAATATTTCTGTTACGCTTACTGGATTTGCACCTGGAACGAATACGATAACTGCTACCTCCTCAAGTCCCAATGGACAAGTTGATGAGGATATGAATAATGATTCTTTTTCTCGTGACTTAGATTATATTGATCCAGGTGCAGCTATAGATGTTCTTTTGACCATCAATTTTGACCAGTTTTCAAATGAAACAACATGGGAATTATTGGATGTGGATGACAATGTACTTTATTCGGGGGGGCCATACCCAAGACCACAATGGCAGTTTGAAACTTATACAGAATCGTGGTGCTTGGATACAAGTGCTTGTTATACATTCAATATTTCGGATGCTTATGGAGATGGAATCTGTTGTGGATTTGGCGAAGGGAGTTATAATTTAACATTAGATAATGGCGCAGAATTAGTAGTAGGAGATGGACAGTTTGGAACAGGAGAATCGACAAATTTTTGCCCGATTCCAACTTGCTTACTGGTAGGTGATATTGACATTACTCCTGAATCTACAGCAGGGGCTGGTGACGGTACAATAATGATTACTGCGATGGATGGAGTAGGCCCTTTCAATTATAGTATTGATGGTGGACAAACTTTTCAAACTAGTAATGTTTTTGATGGACTTGAAGGAGGAGACTATGATATTGTTATTCAAGATATTGCAGAATGTATTTTTGAACAAACTGTACAGCTTGCCACTTGTGCTTTAGAAATTACTGCTGATGTGACCAATGAGATAACTGGAACTTCAACTGGTTCGATAGAGGTAGATGCTGCTAATGGACAGGGTACGGTTCAATTCAATATAGATGGAGGTATTTTTAGTAATAACAGTACATTTACAAATTTATCAGCAGGTGAGTATACCATTATGGCAAGAGATGAAGCAGGTTGTGAAGTGACACTTGATGTAATTGTTGATATGGAAACTTCTATTAATGAAATCACTTTTGGAACTTCGATAGAAGTATTGCCTAATCCAACCAATGGTAATTTCAGAATTAATGTAAAAGGTTTGGATCGTTCAGATGTTTATCTTCCTTTCCAAATTTTTGATATTTCAGGTAAGTTGATTCAGGAGAGAAGTTTGGTAAAGTATGATGATGTTTACACTTCTGAGGTTTCGTTAGTTGCGTATCCATCAGGAACTTATTTGATTCGATTCTTGGATGAGAATATGAATCGATTGGTGAAGATTATTCGAAACTAATCGATAAAAAATACTTTGAATTTGTAATGAAAAGGTTTTTTATTTTATTACTTATTCTAAGGTTTTGTTTGTTAAACGGGTTGCCATTTGAAAAAATGGTAACCTTTTTTTTTGAACTGTGAACTGATAACGTTGAACTGTGAATCAATACTGGTGAGTAATATTTTTAAATACGCTAAAACGATTCACAAGTTGTTGTTCACAGCTCAACGTTAATCCTCATACATATTGATTCGTATCATCATTCAGGATAATTTCCACGAGGTCTAAAACATAATCATATTCTGCTACGAGGTACTTTGCAGGAGTCACCTCATAAGTGGAGTAAACGAGTAGATAATCGCCTTCACCTTCAACAGAAATATTTTTTCGATCCATAAGATGTTCCAATACTTTAGGACTCATTTCTGCTTCAAATAATTTAGCGTCCATAGAAAGGACTTCGTATTTGGAATGAAAATCTTTTTGATTGGGATAAGGTTTTTCTTTTGCCCAAAAGATTTCAGTCACTTGATTTAACAACCCCTTGGGGCGAATTTCGAATCGAGGAAAATCCAAAGCTTTTCCAAAAACTTCATAAACCGTTGTTTTTCTTTTTTTGAAATCTCCAAAATACCAATAATCATACACTCGAATATTGACATCAAAAGAAGCTTCTTTTTTTGTCATAATTCCTTTGATTCGTTTATCCTTTTTTCCGTTGAAAATGGAAAATTCTTTCAGCAAATAATCTTGTCTTGCAAAAGTTTCTTTACTCCTAAAACGAAAACCATTGACTCTTGCGATTTGTCGCATTTCTTCAATCCTACCATTTCGTTGGATAATATCTTTGATATCGTCAATAAAACCGTCTAGCATTTTGTTGTTTTTATGTAACCGCCAACTTCAGTTGGCAGGTTGTCCCAAATTAGTTGTTTAACTATTTAATCCAAGTTGCGGATAATTTGATATGAGATGATGAGTATTAGGTATTGAGACTACGAAGCATTCTCAATACCCAATACACATCATCTCAATACTATTTTTTGAAAAGAAAATCATCAATAAAAAATTATCCGCAACTTGAGTTATTTAAAAACAATGAATATCATCTATCTTAAAACAACCTGCTAACTGAAGTTGGCGGTTACAAGGTTGCGCTGGAAATTATGTTTTTTATTTTACTTTTTTTACCCCAGTTTTCTTCGACCACAATATGACCTAATAAACTATTCAACCAATTCACTAATCTACATCAACTCATATCTCAAAAGCCTTTAACAATTTTCCTAAATATTGCGAAGTAGTTTCCTTCATATACACGCCTAATGAAATTGCAGTTTTGTCCAAAAGATTAATA
>CAKZSH010000097.1 GCA_937918905.1 uncultured Saprospiraceae bacterium | reverse complement strand
GCTCATTTTTATTTTAATAAAAATCCTCTGCGACCTCAATAAGTTATTCGACCAACTCTGTGTCTCAGCGACTCCGCGTTCAATACTCAATATATTTTCGAAACTAGATTATTATATTTTTTGCGTAACATCAGTTATTAATTATTCATTATTATTTTAATCTTCAATCACAATCGTTGTCCCGAAATTCCCATCTCCTATGCAAAATGTACCTTCCGAAAAGTAACCTGTAACTACCCCTTCGACATACCAATCAAAACAACCATCACCTAAAAAGATACAATCTTGATCGTCCTCATCAATGGTTCTTTCAAAAAATCCATCAATGTATAAATCAATCGGTTCATCCGTTCGGTTGTCAAAACATTGGTCGCCAAAGTCATCGTCATTTCCACAACTTGTAGTCAAAAGTAAAACTGCAAATAAAATGCTTAGGGTGAGAAATTTTTTAGAGGAGAAAGTGTAATTGCTTTTCATACTTTTTTCCCAACAAAATAAAGGGGAAAAAGAAAGTGTTCAACTTTCGGAACGAGATTAACAGAAACTTTAGCAGTTGTTAAGGGAAATTAACAGGAGACGATGGGAATATCGAACAAGGAATGTCAAAGTTTGATAAATGAGACGGCCCAAAAAAAATGTGTCAATAGTATTTTGATCCTTAGCCGTCGGATGTAATCCGACTCTCTCGGACGAAAATATTTTGACATATTTTTTTTGAATACTCTCGTTAAAGTCAGCGATTGTCAAAATGTCTCAAATCTTAAATCCTTATTCGTTATTCCCTTCTTCCCTAGTGCGACCGTCCTAATCTTGCATCCAAAGAATACCAACCTGCTCCTGCAAAAAACAACGCCATGTATCCTACTAAGTATAAAAATCCTTTTTCCACTTTCACAAATGGATCCCCAAAATGAACCATAAATACTGCCACACACATTGTAAATATTAAAAAGAAACAAGCCCATCTTGTAAACACTCCTAAAATAATTGCAATGCTACAAACTACCTCTGAAAATACTACTAAAGCCAATGAAGCCGTCGCACCTATTCCTAAAAAATTCATAAACTGAATTGGCTCATCACCAAATAGTTTTAATAATTTTCCCCAGCCATGACCGAAAAGCATTCCAAATCCAAGACCAAGCCTTAGCACTAAAAATGCCAAGTCATCCAAGTATTGATCTTTATCGATGTCAAAAGGTTTTTTTAAATCCATTGTTTTGATTTTGTTTGTGAATTATTAACCTAAAAGTATAAATTTTTCTAAAAAAAATAGAATCAAATTTCGAGGTTTGCTGTTCAAAATAAAAACACCTATTTTTGAACACTATTTAATTAAAAAAAGATAGACAAATGAAAAAGATAAACATCCTTCTACTTTTCCTTTTCTACTGTTTTTCTCTTCAAGCCCAAAATGGAATCTCAGGATATGTCAACATTGCCGATTTTGAAAATTGGGAAAAAGAAGTCACCCTTTACGAAGTCGATATGAGTGGCAACGAACTTAAGGTCAATGATGATCTTTTAGCAAAAGCTACAATTGATGATTCTGGATATTTCGAATTTAGTGGAATTCTTTTTGAGGAAAAAGATCGGTTTTATAAAGTCGAATTAAAAGGTATTGATGATCGCCCTTTACCTTTTCCAAATTATACCATTTTCGTTTTCAATAATACAGACTCTTTGTATTTTCATAAAGGAGGGCAATTATTTGAGAGCTATACCAATAGCAATCTAGCTGATTTAGAATGGCAAAAATTCAATCAATTCAATTCCAATCATAACCTCAGTAACGATTCAGTTTTTCAAAAAAAATATAAACCTTACCTTAAAGATTCTCTGCAAATCCTGATGGTAAAACTCATCAGTATCAAACAACTTAAGGATAAAAAATTACTCGAAAAAGATGTTCGAGAAAATGAAGCCTATTATCGAGCATTATTGGAAGATTTTCAATCAAGTGATCTTGACCCACATGATTATGCTTATTTGGAAAACCAAATTACAAAGGTGGAGTTGAGTGATGTTAATTTTAAATATCAGACTAGTTTGTTGTGGAACTTGGTTGCAACTTTGCTCATTATTGGTTTAATATTTAGTTATTTTAGACTAAAGCAAAAATCAGAAACACCACTTCAAGTTGTTGCGCCTCAGTTAAGTACTCAAGAAGAAAATATCAAAAATTTAATCTTGGCAGGAAAAACAAATAAAGAAATTGCAGGTGAATTATTTATCAGTATCAGTACTGTAAAAACGCATATCACCAATCTTTATAAAAAATTAGGGGTATCGAATCGAAAGGAAATTTTAAAGGAAAACGACCGTAAACAGTAGATTCATATTTATACCGAAAATGGAAAATTTGAATTCGATCCTCTTCTCGCTCAAAAATACTTATTGGGAATCAGTTGTTTAGGATTTGAAAAAATTAAATAACGTTAGGGAATAGGAATTAAATAACCTACCCGTATGAAGAGATTATTTTTTAATATGAGGAAATGAAAAAATTAAGGCATACCCTTCGGTACGGCTTCATTTTTTCATAGCGAAGCGAAATCATATTGAAAAAGAAGCCTTCAGATGGGTAGAGTATTTATTTCCTACTCCCTAACTTCAATTTCACGCCCCTAAATCTTAAGTAATGACTTATACCTAATTTAATAACTGATGATACGCGCAAATATATTTATCTAGTTTCGAAAACATTTTGATTATTGAACGCTGAGTCGCTGAGACACAGAGTTGGTCGAATAACTTATTGAGTGCGCGGAGGATTTTTATTAAAATAAAAATGAGCAAAGATGCAGAGGTTTAAAGTGTTGCTGATGAAAGACTTTGTGAACTCTGCTTAT
>CAKZSH010000096.1 GCA_937918905.1 uncultured Saprospiraceae bacterium | reverse complement strand
AAACCAACCTTCTTAGGAACAAAAGTTTTTGAAGATTATTCTTTGGAAGAGTTGGCTAAATATATTGACTGGACTCCGTTTTTTTCTACTTGGGAATTGAGAGGTAAGTACCCTGCGATTTTTGAAGATTCTTTTGTAGGGGAAGAGGCTAAAAAATTATTCAATGATGCACAAAGTATGTTGCGAAGAATCATTGATGAGAAATGGTTGACAGCAAAAGGAGTTATAGGATTTTTCCCAGCTAATTCAGTTAATGACGATGATTTAGAATTATACTTTGATGATGATCGTGTAGATGTTGTTGAGACTTTAAATAACCTTAGACAACAACGACAAAAAGCACCAGGTCAAAAGAATTTTTCTTTAACAGATTTTATCGCTCCAAAGGAAACGGGTAAGGCAGATTATATTGGAGGATTTGCTGTAACGACTGGGATAGGAATCGAAAAATGGGTCAAGCATTTTGAAGCAGATCATGATGACTATAGTGCAATTTTATTAAAAGCTTTAGCGGATCGTTTAGCCGAAGCTTTTGCAGAAAGAATGCACGAGAGAGTGAGAAAAGAATTTTGGGGTCATGCTGATGAAGATCTAAGTAATGAGGATTTGATAGCTGAAAAATATAAAGGGATACGTCCAGCACCAGGTTATCCAGCATGTCCAGAGCATACTGAAAAGGCGAAATTATTTGATCTTTTAGATGTTGAGAAAAACACTTCTATAAAGTTGACTGATAGTTTTGCAATGTACCCAGCAGCTGCAGTTAGTGGATGGTATTTTTCACACCCTGAATCGAAATATTTTGGTTTAGGACAAATTTCAAAAGATCAACTGGAAGACTATGCTAATCGTAAAGGGATGGGGAAAGAGGAAGCGGAAAGATGGTTAGCACCGAGTTTGAATTATGATGTGTAATTATATACTTTAATATATAAAAACAATGTAATTTCACTTTTTTTAGAGGTGCTGAAAATTTATAAAATCTAATAATTTACTCCCTAAAATGAATAATAACTTTGAACCAGAAAATCATCTTGACGCGACAGAATCGCGCTGGTTTGCAGTTTATACTCGATACAAGCGGGAGAAAGTAGTTTTAGCAGAATTGAAGAGAAAAGGTATTGAAACATTCCTTCCTATTCAGAAATTACTACGACAGTATGGAAGAAAAAAGAGAATGGTTGAGATGCCTCTTTTTAGTTGCTATGTTTTTGTAAAAATAAAAAAAGGAGAATACGTCCCAGTTTTATCTACAGAAAATGTAGTTCGATTTATTCAATTTTCAGGAAATTTAATTTCTATTCCAGAGCAAGAGATTGATTTAATTCGACGGGTTATTGGGGAGGGTATTTTGATTGAAGCAGAAGAAGGTTTGTTGAAAGAAGGAGATAAAGTTGAAATAATAAATGGACAGTTGTCGGGGATGCAGGGGAATTTATTAGAAGTACAAGGAAAAAATAAGGTACTCATTGAGTTAGCTCATTTAGGCTACACTTTAAAATTAGAGTTACCAACTTCATATTTACGAAGATTAGAATCTTCGGTGGCGGTGGATTGATTTTGTAGGGATATATTTTTTGATTTAATCATGTTTTTGACTTTTGGTCAATAGTATGTATCAGAACATTTTTCTTTCGGAAATTAAGTCTATGGGACTTATTAAAGGCGAAGCCGTATTAGAACAACATTATGCAAGTTAAAGAATCTCGTTTAAGAAGCGTATTAAAAACAATTTCCTGGAGAATTATCGCTACTACCACTACTGTAAGTATTGCTTACATAGTTTTTGGTGATATTAGTAATGCTTTGAAAGTAGGAGGCATAGAATTTTTTGCAAAAATGCTTATATACTATCTTCATGAGCGAGCATGGCAAAAGATACCACTTGGGAGAGTCAGGAAACTTTTAAGATTAAAAAAATAAAATGGAAGACAATATACATCCAATATTTGAAGCATTACTTCAACGGAATGACCGCGAATACTTCCTTAAACAAAGAAGCAAGGTTTTATGGTTTACAGGATTATCAGGATCAGGAAAAAGTACTATTGCTCAAGGTTTAGAAAGACGATTATTTGAAAAAGGATTTTTTGCTCAAGTGTTGGATGGAGATAATATTCGTTCTGGAATCAATAAAAATTTAGGATTTAGTATAGAGGATCGAACAGAAAATATTAGAAGAATTAGTGAGGTTGCTAAGTTATATTTGAATAGTGGACTTATTACAATTTGTTCTTTTGTAAGTCCGACTATTGCAATTAGAGCAAAAGCTGCAGAAATCATAGGAAAAGAAGATTTTATAGAAATTTTCATTAATACTCCTATAGAGGTTTGTGAAAAAAGAGATGTAAAAGGTTTATACAAGAAAGCACGAGCAGGTCAGATAAAAGGATTTACTGGAATTGACTCTCCATATGAAAGTCCAGTTAACCCAGATATTGAAGTACTTACCGAAGATCAAAAAATACAAGAATCAGTAGATAGCATATATAACTTTATTTTACCAATAATAAAATTCAATTGATGGACTATCAATTAAATCATTTAAAAGAATTAGAATCAGAGTCAATTTTCATTTTAAGAGAAGTTGCAGCTCAGTTTGAAAACCCAGTTTTAATGTTTTCAGGCGGAAAAGATTCTATATTAATGGTGCATTTAGCTCAAAAGGCATTTTACCCTGCACGAATTCCATTCCCTTTATTGCATGTTGATACTGGTCATAATTTTCCAGAGACCATTGCTTATCGAGACTCATTAGTAGAAAGATTAGGGGCAAGATTAATTGTTGCCTCTGTTCAAGAGCAGATTGATAAGGGACTAGTAAAAGAAGAGAAAGGGGTTAATGCTAGTCGGAATGGTTTACAAACATCAGCTTTATTAGAGGCCTTAGAAGAAGGAAAATATGATGCAGCTTTAGGAGGTGCTAGAAGAGACGAAGAAAAAGCAAGAGCAAAAGAACGGTTCTTTTCTCATAGAGATGAGTTCGGCCAATGGGATCCTAAAAACCAAAGACCTGAGCTATGGAATTTATTCAATAGCAAAAAACAATATGGAGAGCATTTTCGAATTTTTCCAATAAGTAATTGGACAGAATTGGATGTTTGGCAATACCTTGCTATGGAAAAGGTAGAACTACCATCATTGTATTATGCTCATAAAAGAAAAGTCTTTGAAAGAGAAGGAACATTATTAGCTGATTGTGAATATATTGAGAAAAGACCAACAGAAGTTGTTAAAGAATTGATGGTGCGTTGTAGGACTATCGGAGATATGACATGTACAGGCGTTTGGATGTCTAATGCTCAGACAACTGATGATATAATTGAAGAAGTAGCTACTACTCGAATGACTGAAAGAGGAGGAAGAACAGATGATAAACGATCAGAAACTGCAATGGAAGACAGAAAGAAAAAAGGTTATTTCTAGAGAATTTCAACTGAAAAAAAGGCATTACAATTAACAAATTGAAAAGTATTAATATAATGGATTATCAATCATCTGAATTATTAAGATTTACTACAGCAGGTAGTGTAGACGATGGCAAAAGTACATTAATAGGTAGAATGCTGTATGATAGTAAATCAATTTTCCAAGATCAAATGGAAGCAATTGAAGCGACTAGTTTAAGAAGAGGAGAATCAGAAGTAAATCTAGCATTGCTTACCGATGGTCTTAAGTCAGAACGAGAGCAAGGAATTACAATAGATGTTGCTTATAGATATTTTGCAACGCCAAAGCGAAAATTTATTATCGCAGATACTCCTGGACATATTCAATATACCAGAAATATGGTTACAGGTGCATCAACAGCAAATGTTGCATTGGTTTTAATTGATGCAAGAAATGGTGTAGTTGAGCAAACACGTCGTCATGCTATTATTGCTTCTTTATTACAAATTCCTCACTTAGTAGTTTGTATCAATAAAATGGATTTGGTTGCATATAGTGAGGAGGTTTATGAAAACATTAAAGAAGATTTTGAAAAATTTGCAGCTAAACTAGATGTAAAAGATGTTCACTTTATTCCAATTTCAGCGTTGAATGGAGACAATGTTGTCAATCGATCTGAAGAGATGGATTGGTTTGGAGGAACAACTTTAATGTACTATTTGGAAAATGTACATATTGCAAGTGACCATAATTTTATAGATGCTAGATTCCCTGTTCAATATGTTATAAGACCATATCAAGAAGAATTTCATGATTATCGAGGATATGCAGGAAGAATAGCAGGTGGAATATTTAAAAAAGGTGATAAAGTTACTGTACTTCCTTCTGGATTTACTTCTACAATTGAAAAAATTGATACCATTGAAGGAGAATTGCAAGAGGCATTTCCACCACAGTCAGTAACGATTTTGTTAAAAGATGATATTGATATTAGTCGGGGAGATATGATTGTTAGGGAAAATAATCAACCAAGAGTAGAGCAAGATATAGAAGTTATGATGTGTTGGTTTAATGAAAAATCCTTACAGCCCAATGGAAAATATAGCATTATTCATACAACACAAGAAGCAAGATGTGTCATCAAGGATGTTAGATATAGATTAGATATCAATACGCTTCACCGAGATTTGGAAGATAAGGAAATAAAAATGAATGATATTGCAAGAGTTGTTATTCGTACCACTAAGCCTTTATTTATAGATGCATATCGTAAAAATAGAATTACTGGGAGTGTAATTTTTGTAGATGAGGGGACTAATGAGACGGTTGGAGCGGGGATGATAATTTGAGTAAAATGTTGAGTTGACGCCTAAAATATTAGAAGTATGGATTCATTTAGCGAACTCGATTTAAGTAAAAAATATACTTACGCTGATTACCTGACGTGGAAGTTTGAAGAGCGAGTAGAGTTACTTAGAGGGTATGTGTTCAAGATGTCACCTGCACCAAATTTGCGACATCAGAAAATTGTTGGGGATATATATGGTTCAATTTGGACTTTTCTAAAAAAAGAAAAATGTCAAGTTTTTATAGCACCGTTTGATGTCCGTTTGCCAGTCCCTAAAAAGAAGAATCCCACAACAGTATTACAGCCAGATATAACAGTTGTATGTGATGAAAAGAAACTTGATGTGCAAGGTTGTAACGGTTCACCTGATTTAGTTGTCGAAGTTTTATCTCCAGGAAATACTAAAAAGGAGATGAAAAGTAAGTTAGAAATTTATCAAGAGGCTAAAATACCAGAGTACTGGATTGTCAACCCAGAGCATGAATTTGTAATTATTTATACGTTAAATGAAACAGGAAAATATATTAGTTCTTTGCCATATACATCCGATGATAAGATTGAAAGTCAAAGTATAAAGGGGTTTCGGTTAGATTTAGGAGAAATTTTCCAAGGTGCTTAGCGTATAATTTTTCTTATGTTAAGTATATAGTACTTACGTTAAAAATTTGTCTCAAATATTTTTTTTAAAAAGTATTCACAAAAAAGATATGAAATCTAAGTTCATAATAATCTTACTTTTATTGTCCACTACTCTATTTGCTCAACTTCCTCCTGGTTCAGAGGTAGAAGCGCAAGCTCGATTAGAAAAAGTGGGAGGAAGTGAAAACGAAGTACGAAAACGATTGATGGCTAGAGGTATTGATGTTGATAATATTGATGTTAATAATCCGCAAGAAATTATTCGTTTACAAACTGCTATTGAAGAAATAGAAAAAGAGTTAGCATTAGAACTAAAAGCTGCACAGGAAAAAGCAAAAGAAGAACTAGTAGCAGAAGCGGAGAGAGAAATAAAAGAAGAAGTTGAAAATGTAGCTTCAAATACTACTAAAGAAGTAACTAAAGCAGTAAAGGAGGGAGCTACAGTAGAAGAAGCTCTTTCAGAAGAAATTATTGATGCTCAAGAAGAAAAAGAACTACCTGCAATTATATATGGACAACATATTTTTAGAAATAAAGAAATAGGAACGTACAGAAATGCTAATGATATAGTCGCTCCAGATTCGTATGTATTAGGAGCAGGAGATAAAATTGCAATAGCACTTTGGGGGCGTTCAGAATTAGACGTAAGCTTCGAAATCAATAAAGAGGGGTTTATTAAACCTCAAGGAATGCCTCGAATAAACCTTAAAGGATTTAGACTGGGTAAGGCCAAAGAATTACTAAGAAAACGGTTTTCTAATTATTATCGTTTTGGAAAAGACCAATTTGAAGTTACAGTAACATATCCTCGTACGATTACTGTAAATATTACAGGTGAGGTAATGAATCAAGGAAGTTTTACTTTTCCAGCAGTCAATACTGCATTTAATGCTTTAGCCGCCGCAGATGGACCATCTGAAATAGGAAGTGTTAGAAATATAAAAATTATACGCAGAGGAGGAGAAGTTAAAAAACTGGATATTTATAAATTTTTATTAGATCCATCAGTAGCTGAGGATTTTTATTTAGAAGATGGAGATTATATTTGGGTAGGAGTTGCTGAACGAATGATTTCAATTCAAGGGGCTGTTCGTAGGCCTTATATTTATGAACTAAAGCCAACTGAAAATTTAAAAGATTTGGTGAAATATGCTGCAGGACTCTCACCTGATGCCTATCAAAGTAATTTTCAAGTTAAGCGATTCATTAATGATGAGGTTAAAATTATTGATGTTAATTACCGAGAATTAGTAAATACTAATCGAGATTTTCAATTAGCAAGTGGAGATGAGGTAGTTATTGGAGATATCCCTACTCCTTATCAAAATTATGTAGAGATTACAGGATCTGTGAATCTACCTGGTAAGTATGAGTTAGAATCTGGAATGAAAATTAAAGGATTAGTAGAGCAAGGTGTCCTTGCTGATTTTGCAAAGACAGATATAGCTTACTTATATAGAACTAATTCAGATGGGACATTATCTTATTTTCGACTTAATTTAGATAATGCAATTGAGAATGGAACTGATAATCTTCTTTTAGAGCCGAAAGACAAATTAGTTGTCTTTTCCCAAGAAAAGTTCCTTGATAAATATGAAGTTTCTATATCAGGTGCAGTTCGTAATCCTGATTCTTTTGAATATGATCCTTCAGAAAAATTAACTGTGGAAGATCTTGTTATATTAAGTGGTGGATTAAGAGAAGATGCTACTGAATTCGCATACATCTTTCGAACTTCTCCAAATAATACAAAAGATCAAGAATATATTCGGATAAATTTAAAAGATGCATTAGAAAATCCAAATGCTAGGAATAATTTAATTTTGCAGCCAAATGATCAAATACAAATTCTTTCTAAACTTACTTACATTGATGAGTTTTACGTAAAAGTATTAGGCGAGGTTCGTAATCCTGGAGAGTACCAATACCATCCAAGCCTGAACCTTAAAGATGTACTAACTTTATCAGGTGGTTTAAAACTAACTGCAGCAACTAATAAGATTGATGTTTTTCGAGTAGTAATTGATCAGAATGAACCAACTAAATCTATAGTAGCCTCTGTTGAAGTTAATCAAAATATGGAAATAATAACTGAAACAAATTTCCAGTTAGAACCATTTGACCAAATAGTTGTCCGTTCAGTTCCTGAATTTGAATTACAAAGAATGGTAGTTCTTAATGGGGAAGTAAAATATCCAGGGGCATATGCTTTACTAAATGATAATGAAAAATTAATCAATGTAATAAAACGAGCCGGTGGCTTGACTGATGAAGCTTTCCCTGAAGGAGCTGAACTATATAGAGAGGAAGGAGGAACAGGATTCGTAATTTTGCGCCTAGATGAGGCTTTAAAAGATAATCGGAATAGGCATAATTTTATATTGAGACAAGGAGATGTGATTACAATTCCAAAAAATAAAGATTTAGTTAGTATTACGGGGGCTACTAGGGCCATTGAATTATATCCTGATAATTTGGTTCGAACTGGGAAAATTAATGTTGCTTTTAATTCTGGTAAGCGTGCTAAGTGGTATGTAGATGAGTACGCAGCAGGGATTGGGACAAAAGGAAGGA
>CAKZSH010000095.1 GCA_937918905.1 uncultured Saprospiraceae bacterium | reverse complement strand
TTTTTGATTTTGATTGACATTTTGATTTTGATTTCCAATGGTAAATTACGGATTGGAAAAATGATTACCAAATTTTAAATTTTGCTTTATATTTACGCCATGCTATTAGCCATTGATATCGGAAATTCAAATATTGTGCTGGCACTCCATGATGGGGACAATTGGAAGCACACTTTTCGTCTACCTACAATTGTAGATGAATCTCCTCTTTTTTACAAAATGAAGATTGTTAATCAATTTTGGGAATCGAATATTATTCCTAATCATATTGATAAATGTATTATGAGTAGTGTGGTACCTCAGCTTCGTGATGTTTTTGCAAAAATATTAACAGAGCTCTTCCCTACTCCTCCGATTGTTTTTGGGCATGATACTTTTCCTCATTTGAAATTACAAATTGATCGACCCGATGAAATCGGAACGGATCTTCTCGCTAATGCTATTGCTGCTAATCAATTATTTAAAAAAGATTGTATTGTTGTTGATTTTGGAACAGCCCTCACCTTTACTGTTGTTTCAAAAGAAGGTCATCTTAAAGGTGTCAATATTGCTCCTGGTCTTGAAACCGCTATTAAAGCTTTGATGGGAAATACTGCTCAACTTCCTGAGGTTCCTCTTGCTATGCCTAAATATGCTATTGGAAAAAATACGATTACTGCTATTCAAGCTGGGGTCATGATTGGATATGTTGGATTGGTTCGACATCATTTGGCTATGATTCGGGCGGAAGTGGGTGAACAATATATCGCTGTGGCTACTGGTGGTTTGTCTAAAATATTGACGGAGTTGAAGGATGACTTCGAGATAGTTGATATTAATTTGACGATGGAAGGGTTGAGAATTGTAGCTACCGGGCTTTAGTCCGTAGTTTTAAAAACTTCGAATAATTTATTTTTTTACTGCGGGCTAAAGTCCGCAGCTACGTATAATGCGACGAAAACATGCGTTAACTTACTGATTTATAGCATTTTAATTAAAAACGTTTTAACGTCAAAACATAAAAACCTTTAAACGTTTTTGCTCTAAAACGTTTTTTATCTTAGCTTTGTCCCAACCAAAATATTTACAATGATATTAGCATCTATTAATCACAAAGGCGGTACTGGAAAAACCATTATTGCCCAAAACCTTGCAGTCTGCTATGCACATGCTGGAGCAAAAGTTTGCATCATTGATGCCGACCCTTCTCAAAACAGTATGCGCTGGTTTGATGCCAGAGGCGACCGAGAACCTCGTATTCCTGTCTTTTCCAATAGTAGCCATCGAACTATTCGGCGAACTATTGAAGATCTTTATAGTAATGAAGATTACGATACCATCATTATCGACTCCCCTCCTACCCTAGAACGGATTGCGGAAGAAATCATCAAGGTCAGTCATCTGGTATTGATTCCAATTACGCCTACAGGCGGAAATGACATTTGGTCAACTGAACAAATTGCGGAAGAAATCGAAAGTATTTCAAAGGAAAAGAACCAAGTCATTCCTTCGTATTTTATCATTAACCGCTTGCAACCCAAGTTAAAAGTACATCAAATGTTTACTGCGGCATTGGAAGAACATAGCAAAGCCTACGATATTGGAATACTTAAAAGTAGACTAAATTTAAGGACAGTAGTAGGAAAAGCTAACCTTTACGGAGAAGGTGTTTATGAAAATAACGATAAAAAAGCGACAACGGAAATGGTGAATTTGGCAAATGAGGTACAAGCTATTTTTGAAAAACTCTAATATTTATATCATGGCTAAAAGTAAAAAAACGATCATACCGCCTAGTCTTCAACCTAGAAAGAAAACCAAAAAGGCGATTCCAGGTAGTACTACAGGTAGTACTAAAAAAGAAACACCTGCTAAGCCTAAAGCAAAAAAACCAGCAATCGTTGAAGCAGAAACTGTCGATACACCTATACCAGTAGTTGCAAAACAAACGCTCATTGAGACTCCTCCTAAGCCAAAAATTGAGAAAAAGCGTTTTACGCTTTGGTTAGAAAATGATACTTATCGAGCATTTAAAATACATGTGGCAATGAGTGGAGGAAGTGCATCTGATTATATAGAATCGTTAATTAAACGAGATCTTAGTCTGTAATTTTTTCTGTTTTTATTTGTTTTTTGCACTAAAGCGTTTTAACGTTAAAACGTTTTAGTGCTTTTTTATGCAGATTATCTGGTTCCCACCCCACGAGTCAAGGTTTGACCTCTATTGAATGTTCTTAGTCAAAGCCTGACTTTTTAAGTCAGACCTTGACTTGACTCGTGCAAATCCAACGTTTTAGTGTTTTAACGTTAAAGCGTTTCTATTTCGAATAACTACATATGAAAAAAGGAAAAACAATCAATAGCAAAGTTCTCTGACGGTTATCACTTAAAATTCCTTGATAACATGTTTAAAAGCACTTTTAAGCGAGTTTCTTTTCAAATTCGACTACTTCGTTGTTTTTTATTTTAAATGCGGTATATCGCTTTATTTTGATTCCATTGATATTTTTTAGTAATTCTCAAATAAACGTTTTGACGTTAAAACGTTTTGGTGTTATTTGTGCTAGCTAGACATAGTTTCAGCTAAAAAAAGGATATGCAACAAAACGATTACTAAACATTCTTCTGTTTTTATTTCAAATCCATTTTAAATCACTTCTAAGCGTATTTCTTTTCTTTTTCAATAATACCCACAATTTTTCATTTGAGCTTTAGCAAATCGCTTTATTTTGACTAATCCGATGGTTTGTGTTATGTGGAAAGCGTTTTAACGTTAAAACGTTTTAATCGTAGTTGAAATATCAAGAATAAATGTTTTTGTTAGAATTGCTTAAAAAAAACAATCGCTCTCTTCTTTTCCTTTCCCGCAAGTTCTCAAACTAAAGCATTGAGAAATGCCGTGGGAAGATTTGAGATAAAGCACGTTTTCTTAATAGCAATTTCAAAATCACACATTTTTACTTTTTGGAAATACAAAGGGTAGGAGAGGTAGAAAAGATTTTGAGCAAAAAAACAAAATGCAAACGTTTTTATGTTTTAACGTTAAAACGTTAAAACGTTTCTATATATTACCTGTTTTGATACAAGCATTCTGAATAACTTCAAAATAAGCAATCACAAATTGAACCGTTAGATTTTTCAATCTTGTATTCAACATTCCTGCCTTTCACAGATTCAACCTATCAATAACTCATCTTAGCAAAGTAATTCTTGGTTCTTTAAATGGAAAGTTACCTATGATGAAATATAATATTGGTATGGAGTAAACATTAAACTCCTAAAAGCGGAAAATAACCTATGATGGATTCAAATGTGAATAAAAACAAACGCTACAGCTCAAATAAACGGAAGATTACCTATGCTAAGTGGTGCTTTTCATTTTAAAAGCGGAAAGTTACCTATGCTTGGAAGGTTTTAATTTAAACCGTTTTTCTTTTTTTATTACTTAAACGGAAAATTACCTATGATGAACTAGCTGTTTTAGTAAATACAAATCATCTTAAATTTTTTATTTATAAAAAGCCCTAACTGAATTTCCTTTCAGGGCTTTTTAAGTTATTTTCCCTAATTTATATAGTTTAGAGCCTCTGAAACCCTTATAAACAAAGGCTTCCAGAAGGTAAAAGCGGAAAGTTACCTACCTGAAGTGGAAGACTACCTAAAATGAGAAGCCTTCAAATGGAAGATGACCTATGGTAAAAACGGAAGGTTACCTAATTCAAATGGAAGATGACCTAATTAAAATATAAAAAGCGTAGTATTTTCATCCAAGGTAACTTTCCGTTTGAAAACGCTGATTCACTTATTTTTTCCGTTTTTTAAAGGCTTCCTGAACATATTTTTCCGTTTTATAGTATCAATTTTTGCTAGAGTATCAAAAATTTGCTCATTTTTTAAGAAAATAATTATCCTCATTTAAAAAGTGGCAATGAAAATTTAATTAAAAACGGAAGATTACCTATGATCTTAAAATGAATATCCTCTTCGAACGGAAAGTTACCTTGGATGAAAACACATCCATCCCTTCAAACGGAAAACTACCTATGACAGATGTAAGTATTTTGTTATAAACGGAAAGAAAAGATTGCTATTTCCGTTTTCCCCTTTATCTTTGCCAAATAATTTTGAATGATGAGTTTTGTCCCGATTATCGGGACAAAACTCATCATTCAAAATTACTTCTTAGAAGTATTCTCAAAAAAATAACTTATGCCAGTTGTAAAGTCGAACCAACTTATTGATACAGGTTACAGCTTACCGGCCCGTGAGCAACTTTTCCTTCTTCATATCATTTCTCAAATTGCATTGGACGATTTTGATTTCAAGGTGTATTCTTTTCATTGGAAAGAGGTGCAAAAGAAAATGAATTTTGATAGTAAAATCCGATTGACTGATAAACAAGAGGTCTTTGAAATGTTTGATGTCATCAATGGGAACTCTATCAAATGGAATGAAGGAACCAAAACAAATGCAACTCCATGGTTTACTCGATTTTCATATGACATGGAAACTGATGTTTATGAGTTTATTTTAAATGATGAATTGAAACCCTATTTATTACAACTCAAAGAAAAATTTACAAAGTACCATTTAAAGTATTTGGTGTATTTGAAATCTAATGATATTCGAATGTATGAGTTATTGAAACGGCATCAGTTCCAAAAAGAATTTGTCTTGACAGTAGATGAGTTACGATTTCTTCTGGGATTGGTGGGGAGTGTGTATCGTAGTGGTGTCAAAAAACAGGTGGATAAATATGGTAATGTAACAGACCTTCGTCGATATGTAATTAATAAGGCGCAAAAGCAACTTAAAAAATACACAGACATTTGTTTTGAATATGAGATAGAAAGTAAAGAAGGAAAAAATATCAAAAGTTTTCGATTCTTCGTTTTTGCAAATGAGCCAGAAATTAAATTGGAAACTCCTAAATTATTTTCTGCAAACGCTAGACGAAAAGCGAATCCGAATCAATTAGATATTTTTAAAAATAACAAAATTGCCAATTTAAGTTCTAAGGAAAAACTCGCAAGGTTGACTTTCCAACAAATGAGAGCGTATAAATATCTCGCAGATAAAAGTGTCAATAAAACATTTCTCTTGGATGCTGTTTTTCCTGATCCTGCATTGGGGCATGAACGAATCAAAGGATACGAAGATGTGTTTTTTAAAATTTGTTTTGAATACATTGAAAAACATAGTAAGGCAAAATCAACTGCTGCTGCGTTTGTGTCTTGGTGGAAAAAAGGATTGATAACTGCTCCTGAAAAACTCGCACAACTTGTGGATCGATTGATTACTTGGCAATACAAAATCGCAGATGAAGAAAAAGATGCTCGTCGAGAAGCACAAGACATGCCACATGATGAATATCGGAAATTACAAAAATCAAGAAACGTAAATAATAAATCGAAGTCTAAAAAAACTCGACAAGGCTTTTCAACGATTGCGGATTCGTTAGGGAAAATAAAAGAGGAGATGGATCAATAGATAACTGATTCAAAATTATGACTCTTTCTTTTGTCCGACTACTTAAATGATACTTCACATGAGAACAATTGAATAATGGAAAAGAAACTACAATCTTTTGAATATGAAGGGAAACGCATCACATTTGATTTTGGTGATGGGCAAAAAATGGTAAATGCTACGGAAATGGCTAGATCATTTCCGAGGAAAAAAATCAATGATTTTACAAGATTAAAGCAGACAAAAGAATTTATAAAAGTTCTAGAATCCCGTTACGGGAATTCCCGCAACGGCAGTAAATTCAAGGCTTACAGAGTGATAAAAGGTGGTACTCCTGAATTACAAGGTACTTGGATGGATGAAAAACTGGCGTTAAAATTTGCTGCATGGTTGAATCCTCATTTCGAATTATGGGTATATGACCGAATCTATGAATTATTGACTCAAGGAATGATTAATGAAAAATATTTAAAGTGGGTTTTACAAAAAATACAAGACAATGCCCAAGAGAATTTTAACCTTGCAAACTTAAATGAGATTAAAGGAATTGCAGATATTGACGAGGATTGAAAAGAATAAGGGAAAAAGGGAAAACGGATTTAAGATTTACGAAGTTTGTCGAATAATTTTGAGAAGCTCACCTTTTTTCGACAAACTTCGTAAATCTTAAATCCGTCTTCCCATATTCCCTAATTCTTTTCCCTTCTTCAAAATTCCCGTTGCGTGAATTAGCGCAACGGCGGTCAACAAAGAGTTCTGGACCAATTTACACCCGTTCTACAACTGTAGCAATCCCCATTCCTCCACCAATACAAAGTGTGACCAATCCAGTATTCAAGTCTCGTCTTTCCAATTCATCAATCAGCGTCCCCATCAAAATTGCGCCAGTTGCCCCAATCGGATGGCCCAAAGCAATTGACCCGCCATTTACATTGATTTTATCAAAATCATTGATTTTCATTTCCTTCATAAATTTTAAAACCACCGCAGCAAATGCTTCATTGACTTCCAAAAGATCAATATCATTAATCGTCATTCCAGCTTTTTTCAAAGCCTTTTGAGTAGCAGGAGCAGGGCCGGTCAACATGATCGTTGGATCCATTCCTACAAGTGCTGCCGATACAATTCGAGCACGAGGTTTCAGTCCCAATGCTTTCCCTTTTTCTTTGGAACCAACCAAAGTCAAGGCTGCACCATCAACAATTCCAGAACTGTTACCTGCATGGTGAACATGATTTATTTTTTCTAGGGTAAAATATTTTTGCAACGCAACATCATCAAAACCCGAAGCACCCATTTGAGCAAAAGAAGGGGAGAGGTTGGCTAAAATTTCGGAAGTCGTACCGGGCCGAATAAATTCATCTTGAGTTAACATGGCAATTCCATTTTGATCTTTTACTGGAATTATTGATTTGTCAAACCATCCGTTTTCACGAGCTGCCGCAGCACGGTTTTGACTGATGACTGCCAAATTATCTACATCACTTCGACTAAATCCTTCAATGGTAGCAATCAAATCTGCACTTATTCCCTGTGGAATAAAACTGATTTTTTGACTGACTTTTGGATCAGTAAACATGGCACCCCCATCTGAACCCATAGGTACTCGACTCATACTTTCGACACCTCCTGCTACAATCAAATCATCCCAACCTGATCGAATTTTAGCGGCAGCTAAATTGATCGTTTCCAAACCAGAGGAACAAAAACGATTCACTTGAGCGCCTGGAACATCCAAATCCCAACCAGCATATAAAACTGCCGTACGAGCAATGTTACCACCTTGTTCTCCAATAGGCGCATTATTACCAATCAAACAATCATCAACGTGTGAGGTATCAAGATTATTTCTTTCTTGAAGAGCATCCAAAACAGTTTTTAATAACTCCACAGGTCGAACTTCATGGAGCGCACCTGTTGATTTTCCTTTTCCTCTAGGGGTTCGGACCGCATCGAAAATATAGGCTTCTTGACTCATTTTATTTTTATTTTAAAAAATGTCGAATAACTTATTTTGAATTAGGGAATATGGGAAGACGGATTTAAGATTTGAGAAGTTGTCGAATAATTTTGAGAGGCTCACCGTTATTCGACAATCTCAAATCTTAAATCCGTCTTCCCATATTCCCTAATTCCAATCACCCCGCAATCATATGACCACCATCCGCCGTATAAACTCCACCTGTACAATAACTTGCTGCATCAGAAGCAAGAAACAATGCCAAGCCCGCCATTTCATCGGGTTGTGCCATACGACCAGAAGGAAGGTGTTTTTCAACTTGATTTAATATCGCTTCATTTTTCCAAAGGGCAGAACTAAACTTAGTTTGAATCAAACCCGGACAAATGGTATTACTTCTAATTCCATCATGTCCCCATTCTTTTCCTTGGCTTTTGGTCAACATAATTAAAGCTGCTTTGCTTACACTATATAAACCTAATCCCATCGAAGGTTTTTGACCTTCAACAGATGCGATATTGATAATAGAACCACCACCACGTGATTTCATAATAGGATAACAAAGGTTGGCTAAAGTAAAACATGCCTTAACATTGACATTCATAATTTTATCAAAAACCTCATCATCCACTTGCGACAATGGGCCGAATACAGGATTAGTTGCCGCATTATTTATCAAGATATCTACACCTCCATAAGTCGCTACCGTTTTTTCAACTAAGTTTTGAAGTTGTGCTTTATCACCTACATGGCAAGCGATTCCAGTTGCTTCCAAACCGTCTTTTTTAAAGCTTTCTGCAACTGCATCTACAGCATCTTGTTTACGACTACTGACAATTACTTTTGCTCCAAATTCCGCAAGTCCACGAGCAATACTTTCTCCAATACCTTTTGATGCACCCGTGATGATTGCTACTTTTCCATTGAGGTCAAATTGTTTTTTTACTCTAGTCATTATAGTTTTATTATATCAAAAAATAAGTTGAATGTTTCAATTCCTGTTTCGGTGCAAAATAAAAAAATAAAACCCGCTACTCACAATGAGCAACAGGTTTTATTTTTTTAAATCGAATAACGAATTTTGAATATCGAACAATAGAACAAGGATTTAAGATTTGAGAAGTGTGTCGAATAATTTTGAATTGACGCAATCACAAGTATTCATCAAAAACTTCTCAAATCTTAAATCCTTGTTCTATTGTTCGTTATTCAAATTCGTTATTCGATTTAAATCCTTCCAATTCTAAATCATCTGACCTACTTTCTCAAGTAACTTTTTAGTAGCAATAATTCCTTCATCTTCACCCATGCTCGAACCTTCATATTCAATCCCAACATAACCATTGTAACCATGGTCTTTTACGATCTTCATAATTTTTACAAAATCAGTATGTGTTTCATTTCCATCGTTATCGAAGTCATGAGCTTTAGCACTAACAGCCTTTGCAAAAGGCATCAATTCCGTTGTTCCTTTGTAGCGATCATATTCTTTTAAGCAACTCCATTTTTCACCACGTTCCAAACAGAAATTTCCAAAATCAGGTAAGGTGCCACAGTTGTCCATGTTGATTTGTTTCATCACACCAGCTAGCCAACTACCATCAGAAGAATACCCTCCATGATTTTCTACAATAACATTGAGACCTGCTTTTTTGCCATATTCTGCCAATCGTCCTAGACCATCTACCGCAGCCTTTGCAACATCCTCCGCACTTCCTTCACCTGCTGCATTGACTCGAATAGAATGACAACCCATTCGATGTGCAGCATCCACCCATTGATAATGATTTTCGATGGCTTGCGTTCTTTTTTTATCATCCAAATCTCCAAGGTCACCTTCTCGGTCAATCATGATGAGTAGATTTTTGATACCATTATCATCTGCACGTTTTATCATCTCATCAATGTATTTGGTATCCTTTGCTTTGTCTTTAAAAAACTGATTGACATATTCCACCGCATCAATCCCAAAGCTTTTTGTCTTAGCAGCAAAATCTAAATTATCCATAGTTGCTGCAGTTTCACGCATACCCAAGGCACGATGAAGCGACCATTGCGCTAATGAGATTTTAAAAAATAATTCTTTTTTGGAATTGGTTGAAGGAGTCGTTTCTTTTGAAGTATTATTATCAGTTGCTGAAGTATCATTTTTACAACCGATAAAACCTGCAACACCGAGTCCTAAAGCAAATTGACTAGAGTTTTTGATAAAATTTCGTCTTGTCTTTTTCATATCACGTTCTGTTTTCGTTTGTTAATATTGATGTGACAAAAATCAAACAGCACTTTATATAAAATTGTTCTTGAAAAATATAGTAGGGAATTTTTTATATTTGGCCAAAAACAGGACTAAAGGAGTTGAGGTATGTCGAAAGCTGTTGAGATGGGAACGCTGATGCGGCGGATTTTACACGGATTTTTCTTTTTTCAAAAAATTATATTTGTAACAAATAAATAAAAATCAGCTTTGCTGAATGGAAATAAAAAACAATCATAAAATGAAAAACCAACTCAACTTACTTTTAATTTTTTGCGTAGCAATACTATTTTTTTCATGCGAAAATAAAGCACCCGCAACGCCTAAAGATCTTTTAAAAGAGAACTTAATTCCAAAACCAGTTTCCGTAAATGGAACAGGAAGTTCTTTTGCAATAACTTCAGCAACTGAGATTTTTATCAATGGTGATTCGGAAGAACTGAAAAGGGTAGGGGAGATTTTTGCAAATGAATTGAAACCTGCAACGGGTTTCGATTTTCCCATAAAAAATACGGATGCAGCACCCGCAACTGGTAATTTTTATTTTACCCTAATCAAAAATGATAAACTAGGAAATGAAGGTTATCAATTAACTATTACCGAAGATTTAGTACAACTAGAGGCGAATCAACCTGCTGGGATTTTTAGAGGAATCCAAACCATAAAACAATTACTTCCTCCATCTATTGCAAAAAATACTGCTCAATCTGGACCTTGGGAAATTGCTTCAGGTTCGATTACGGATTATCCCAACTATGAATATCGAGGTGCGATGTTAGATGTAAGTCGTCATTTTTTTGGAGTGGAAGATGTAAAAAAATACATAGATTATATTGCTAGTTATAAAATGAATGTATTGCACCTTCATTTAACGGACGATCAGGGTTGGAGGATTGAAATTAAAAAATGGCCCAACTTAACAACTATGGGAGGGACGACGGAAGTAGGCGGAACGAAAGGTGGTTTTTTTACCCAAGAAGATTATAAAGAAATTGTAAGCTATGCAATGGAAAGGCATATTATGATTGTTCCAGAAATAGATATGCCAGGACATACTAATGCTGCATTGGCATCTTATGCACAATTGAATTGTGATGGAAAGGCCCGAGATTTATATACAGGTATTGAAGTTGGTTTTAGTACTTTTTGTACTAGAAGAGAATTGACTTATGAATTTATTGATGATGTAATAAGAGAACTAGTAGCAATGACCCCTGGGCCATATATTCATATCGGAGGAGATGAATCGCATGAAACTAGAGAAGATGATTATATTTATTTTATCAGTCGAGTTCAAGAAATAGTTGCTAAACATGGTAAACAAGTAATGGGTTGGGATGATATTGTTGCTGGAGAATTAAAGTCTAATGCGGTTGCTCAACATTGGGCGAAAGAAGAAAATGCGAAAACAGCAGTTGATAAGAATTTAAAGGTGGTGATGTCTCCTGCAAAAAAGGCATACTTGGATATGAAATATGATTCTACTTCTACTTTGGGATTACATTGGGCAGGATATATTGAAATTGATACAGGGTATGATTGGGATCCTGCAAATTATATTGATGGTGTAGGAAAAGAAAATATATTAGGTGTAGAATGTCCACTTTGGACCGAAACGGTTACAAATATGGATGAATTAGAATATATGGTTTTTCCAAGATTATTGGGTTATGCAGAGATAGGCTGGTCTCCTGATTCAGGAAAAAAATGGGACGAATACAAAATCCGTTTAGGGAAACAAAAGCCAAGATTTGAGGCGATGGATTTGAATTATTATGCTTCTAAATTGGTGCCTTGGAGTGAATAAATCTAATATTAAATTTTCATTATTTTATTAGTATTCCAGACTTTTTATTTGTCACAAAAGTAGGTCGTATAGATTTCTATACGACCTACTTTTTTTGGGGTACATAGACAAAAAACGTTAATAGCTCTCTTTTCACTCTTCATAAAAAAACTCATTGCGCTTTTAAACTTTTATTGGTCTCAGAAAAGGTTTAAAACCTCGTACTTTAAGTACGATAAATTTATTGTTCAAAACTTCTCAAATCGTAAATCCGTCTTCCCTTTTTCCCTTTTTCCCTTTTTCAAAACAAGACGACTTTTAGTCGTCTGTATATTGAACTCACCTATCTTTCAGTAGGTGGTAGTTGAGTAGGAAGGTACATGTTGGATTGTTTCTCTAACATCTTTCTTTTTTGCAAAATTATAATTTTATCATGTCACAAATCATAAAAAAAACAAAACATTAATCAAGCCTGCCTTTGTTTTTTACACTCTAATTCTTTTAAGCCTTAAAGGTATGCTAAGTTTTGAACGATGAGAAACTACAAACACTCATTCCTAAAGAGCCTACCAGAATAAGAATTTACTTAGATCCAAACACACGCATATATAAAAATTCTGAAAGCTGAATTCATAGTTGAATTCGACTAACAAAAAACATTGTAATTATGCTTAGCAAACACAAAAGATTCAACTCTTCAGAGTTGTTCAACTCCTTTTTTTCAAAGGTGAACCTCTTTTTAGCTTTAAAAAGAAATGAACAATTTCTTGAAAAAATCTCATGGTTTCATTTTTTAATTGCCATTAATCTTATCCTATTGTCAACCAGTATTGGAATGACTGGGAATAATTTTAATTTCAATAATTGGAACTTAGGTGCATTGACAATTAATAGTGAACCTGATTCCAAAAATGAAGAAAGAAACAAAAAAGAGGAAAGTGAATTGGAGAATTGGCTAGGCGAAAAAAATGTAAATTCGGAAAATTTGCCTGATCTTATTCAACAACGTAAAGATCAAAAGAAAGAGGCGTATAACTCTTTATTACTTCCACCTCCTCCAGGATGTCCTAATATTCAAATAGTTGATTTAAGAGAAACCCCTGGTTTTCCTCAAACTGATTTGATGAATGTATGTGGTGATCCTGATACTTTATCCTTATTAGTTTTTACTGATGAACCTGGAGAGATCAAAGGTTTTGAAATGACTTTGAATTTTGTTTCAGGAATGAGATATGCAGGATTTGAAGAAGTACATTATGATGGATGTACAGATATTTCTAATTCAAATCCAGATGTTAGTAGTCCTTCATTTATTGCAAGTGGAATCACTTGTGGAGATGTATATGTAGCAAATATTGGAGTTACTGCAGATTGTTCAGTAGATTTGGTGAATTCAGAATATTTTATTGAAATAGAATACAGTTATACTTGGTTTCCTCCATCAGGCCCACCAGTACCTTGTACAGGAACTTATACGATTGAAAATGATTTTAATGGTGCGTTGAGAGTGCCAGTTTTGAATATGTTTAATCCAAGTCCAGTTGATGCTGTAGTTTCTTCATTGAGTGCTCCAGGGTGTCAAACAATAACGATATCTCAAGATGGTTTAGGAGCAAGTTTAAATGAAATGGAGTTCTTTGTTGAAGGTTTAGACCTGAGTCCAACTAGTAATACTTCGGTGGCTAGTTTTACTGCAAATGGTTTTGATGTATTACCGCTTGCTTCCTATACGGCGGCCGATTCTACATTAACTGTTAAATTAGATGGGACCCAATTTATTGGAAATAGTGTACCGAATCCAGTTGATGAAAAAATGGATGCTGATGAACGAGTGACAATGGTTATTTGCTATGAGGTAGCTAATTGTCCATTAGATGGTTCAACTTTTCCATTAAATTATAATGCTTCTTATGGTTGTTATGATGATATATGTGAAGTTACAAGTAAAGGAAGTTTTTTAAAAATAAACCCGACTGGTTCTTTAGGGCCAATAATTACCTCAACTTTTGATAATGGATTGACGATATGTGGAGCGGATGCATCGGTATCAGCAATTGTAGAAAATCCAAATGCCAATACTGATCAGTTTGCGTATACAGATTTAAATATAGGTTTCCAAGCATGTGGGATGGAAGAGATAGCAATAACTGAGGTGATTATTAATGGAGAATCAGTCCCTGCCATTTATCAAGTAGTTGGGGATGATGTAGAAATAGATTTATCAACTAATACGAATCCAAATATTGGATTAGTAGATCATGATTTAGATGGATTTATTGATGATTTACAAGGAGGAGCACCGCCTTTAAATATAAATATAAAATTCAATATAGCATGTGGAACAGGTGGTCCTTACGGTGGTTCAGATTGTCCTACTATTGGGTGTGAAGATATTCAATTTTACTTTGGAGGAAAGACCGATTGTGGAAAAGCATTTCAAGGATTCCCACCTACAGACTTTGATTTATTTTATGGGCAAGATACAGTTTACAATCCAACAGAAATAGATTTAAATTCAACTGGTACAGTAACAGGTTATGACTTTGGAAAGTATAGTGATGCTACCACAGCAGTACCTCAGGGACCATCTACCCAAGAAATTACATTTTGTTATGATTTTACAGCAGTAAATGTAGCAGAATGTCCAAGTGGTCCTCAAACAAAATTCGTAACACAGTTAGCAGGAGCAAAGATTTTCATTGACGATTTTGAATTTGTTTCTGGTTCAGCAATGTTCTCTAATGATGGAGGTACAACTTATGCTGCAGTTCCAGACGCACAGGTAGTTTGGAATCAGATTGATAATTCCAATGCAGAGTTGACCATCAATGAAGGAACTACAGATTCCCAGCTTTGCTATAAATTTTCTTTAGAGTTAGATGATTGTCATTGTGGACCAGTACAATATGTAGCTGTTACCCAACAAGTTATTTCTACTTGTTCGGATTGTACTCCAGATTGTGATATTGTAAAAGCATGTAAAAATACTTTGTTTAAAGTAGATCCAGAGTGTAGTGGTTGTGATTGTCCTGCGGAGTATTATCATGAAAGAAGTGATCGGTTGAATTATGGATATAGTGATAAAACGATGACAACCCAATTAACGAGAGATGATGTTCTTGCAGCAAATCCAGAAGATGTTAGAAGATTTATGCCAGGAGATACTTTAGAGCATTGGGGCTATTTGCAAATAGATGATGATGTAATATTGCAAGAAGCAGCTTATTGGAGTATGAATTGGTATTTGTACCCATTGAGTGGTTCGTATACTACTTCAGAAAAAATGCCATTATCAATGGATGGATCAGCATCAAGAATGGACTCCATCATTATTGAAAATTTGGATGGCACTTATCATGCTGTTGATTTTACAGCATTAGCAGGTTGTATGCAAGGAGGTACTTCAGCTTCGTATAATTCTTATGATTCTAATTTTGGAGAATATGATTGGAGTGCTTATACCACAAATGATGTTAGGTCTTGTAGCGGGTGGAGAAATAGTCATGATGGATTTGATAATAATTTTATCAGTATTCAATTATTTAATTATGATAAAATTAAAGCATGTAATGCAACGAACCCAGCTATAGGTATACGAAGAAACTGGGGAGATGGGGATTGCTTACAAGAATTTATTGATACTTATGGCGTAGCATTAGGTTCTAAAATTCGATTTAAATGGCGAGTACCATTAATAAAAAATCCACATAGAGAACAGGCGAAAATATTAGGACTAGAACCAGCT
>CAKZSH010000094.1 GCA_937918905.1 uncultured Saprospiraceae bacterium | reverse complement strand
GACGGTCAGTAAATTGTGTGTCAAAATTATTTGACCGTCAAGCGAAGCGACCGTCCACCGTCAAGTGAAACGACCGTCAAGCGCAGCGTCCGTAAAATAAATTCCCTTCATGCAAAGACTCATTTCAACTTTTTCGAGGAGTGGAGGGCTTCTTGTCTTTTTATTTTTAGAAGCCATATGTTTGATACTTGTTGTAAACTTCAACGAAGATCAAAAGGCGATCTATGACAACTCATCAACACTTTTATCAGATAGTATTACACATGGTTTTGGAGAGATCACTCAGTATTATAATTTATCATCTGTAAATGATAGTTTAGCAGGAGTGATTGCAGATCTTAGAGAAGAACAAGATGAAGCCAAATTTATTAATTCCATCTGGCGAGATTCTCTTCAAGAGAAAAGAGATAACATGGAACAACAATATGAATACACAGCTGCCAAAGTAGTTGATAATACGATAAATCTTCCCAATAATTATCTAACATTAAATCGAGGGCGTAAGCATGGTATTGATTCACGTATGGGTGTTTTTGATGATCGAGGGATCATTGGGATTGTAGTTGGTTCCAATAGTCATTATTCTCGTGTGATGTCTATTTTGCATGGAGATTCTAAAATAAGCGCAGAAATAAAAACTCTTGGAAAGTCAGGAGCATTCGGATCTTTGGTATGGAAAAATTCTACCAATACAACTCTGTTAGATTTAGATTATATCCCTAACCATATTGAGGCATCCGTAGGAGATACGATACAGACTGCTGGATTTTCTGCCCATTTTCCACAAGGCATTATGATTGGAACAATTGATGAAATTTCCGATGGAGATCAAGGTTTTCATAAAATCAAAGTGAAACTCAGTAATGATTTAAGCACATCAAGATATGTATATATCGTCAACAATTTATTAAAAGAAGAATTTAGAGAAATAGAGGAGGGAAAAGAAGATGAATAATAACATTGTACTTACACACTCATTAAGATTTTTATTTTTAGTACTTCTTCAAACCTTGGTTTTTAGGCAAATGACTCTTGAATGGGGTGATAATAATTTTGTACATGTAATTGTTTATCCACTTTTCATCATGTTATTGCCTATCCGAACTCCCGACCCTTTATTAATTTTTTTAGGATTTTTGATTGGGATAACAGTCGATATGTTTTACCACTCGTGGGGCGTACATGCAAGTGCCTGTGTTTTTATCGCATTTGTTCGACCTTTTATTTTAAAATTAATGACTCCAAGAGGAGGTTATAATATCAACCATAGCCCAAGTATGGAACGATTTGGGTTTCCATGGTTTTTAGTTTTTGCGGGGTCAATGTTATTTTTACATTTACTTTTTTATTTTATAGTCAGTATTTTTACACATATATATTGGGTGCAAATTATACTGCGAACGTTATTTAGTTTTTTAGTATCTCTGATTATCATTTTAATTTATGTTAGAATTTTTAATCCAAGAGAGTAGGACTAATTTTGAATTTTGTCATTCAAAATTCAAAATTAATCATTCAAAATTAATTAGGGTGAATGATAGTTTAAAATATCGCCAACGAGTAATTCAATTCGTTTTTTTTCTTTCTGCAATAGTATTGTTAGGAAAAGCCTTTCATTTGCAAGTATGGGACGAAAGCGCAAGTCAGTATGCAGAAGCAGCGACTTATGGAACTAATATTTTATATCCATCTCGTGGCTTAATCTTAGATCGTAATGAAAAAATATTAGTAAATAACAATGCCATGTTTGACCTGATGTTCACCTACAATCAGGTGGATAAAAATATGGATACTATCAAGTTTTGTAAATTACTCAATATTACAAAAGAGGATTTTTTAAAAAATATAAATAAAAATTGGAAAAGCCCTCGTTATAGCAAACGTCAACCTACTCCATTTTTAAAAAAAATATCCGCAGCTAATTTTGCAAGATTTCAGGAAGACTTACATGAGTTTCCAGGATTCTTTGTACAAGTAAGAAATGTGCGATCTTACCCTTATCCATATGGCGCACATCTTTTGGGATACATTAGTGAGGTCAATCAAAATCAAATTGAAAACTCAGAGGGAAAATACAAGCGTGGAGATTATATTGGAGCAAGTGGTTTAGAGTATGAATACGAAGATAGCCTAAAGGGTACCAAAGGAATAGAATTAGTTTTAAAAGATAATATCGGAAAACAAGTAGGTTCCTATCGTGATGGGAAAGATGATTTAGCAGCGATTTCGGGGAGGAATTTAGTTAGCTCAATTGATATTGAATTACAGGCTTATGCAGAGCAATTGATGGCTAACAAAACTGGAAGCATTGTAGCAATTGAGCCTTCAAGTGGTGAAATTCTCACAATGGTCAGTATGCCTACTTACAATCCGAATATTCTTGCCATCAATAGAGATAGGGGAGAAGCATTTAATCAATTACAATCTGATTCTTTGCGACCATTTTTTGATCGAGCAGTTATGGCAAAATATCCTCCTGGTTCTATTTTTAAAACTGTCATGGCATTGGCAGCAATGGAAATGGGAGTCACTACTCCTAATCGAATGATTTCTTGTGCAGGGTATTATAATAATAATGGACGACATCAAGGGTGTCACCAACACTCCCCTTGCTATAATATTGAAATTGCTTTACAACATTCATGTAATACTTATTTTTTCCATTTGCTAAGAAATGCTGTGGACAAATACGGCTACAATAATCCTTATGCAGGACTAGACACCTTGGCAAGTTACTGGCAAGACTTTGGACTAGGAGGAAAACTAGGTATTGATTATCCGAATGAATCCAAAGGAAATATTCCTACCTCTAAGACCTATGATTTTATGTATCCTAAAAACAAAGGAAGTTGGCGGTCGCCTACAATCACTTCTATTGGAATAGGGCAAGGGGAAATTCAATTGACCACTTTGCAAATGGCGAACCTTGCTGCGATAATTGCCAACAAGGGAAAATATATTCCACCACATTTGGCCAAAGGATTTATGAAAAATGGAAAAATAGAAGAACTAAAAAAATGGGAGCAAAAAAAAGTCAGAGTTAAAGAAGAATATTTTCAGCCTGTCATTGATGGAATGGAACGAGTTACTACCTCTGGAACTGCCATGAATGCACGAATACCTGGAATTGCAGTTTGTGGAAAAACGGGAACTTCTCAAAATCCATTAGGAGCCGATCATTCTGTTTTCTTTGCATTTGCACCAAAAGAAAATCCAAAAATTGCGATTGCTGTTTATGTCGAACATGGAGTATGGGGAACAAGGTATGCTGCGCCTATTGCGAGTTTGATGATTGAAAAATATTTGACAGGAGCAATTTCTCCTTCGAAAAAAGGTCAAGAAAAGAAAATGCTTGAAGCGAATTTGATAAAAAATAATCCGTAATAAAATATTGATGGTTAAATTTCCTGATTCGTAACTGGTGATTCGTTCTGACATACTTTTAAGAAATATGGTTTCAACAGTTTTCGATACGAATCACCAGTCACTAATCACTAATCACGATAACAATTTAACCATAAGCGAAGCGAACAGTTTAACCATTCATAAAATCTCTACCTTGAAAAAAATATGCCCCTTCCTTTGTATTTCATTCTTTCTTTTTGGAAAACTTTCAATTGCCCAATCTCCTCAAGATAGCATTTCAAAATTAGATTTACTTTTCATCGGCGATGTCATGGGACACAAGCCTCAGATCAAATCTGCAGAAATTATAAAAAATAAACAATACAATTACGATCCTTGTTTTCAGTATGTAAAACCGATTATTGAAAAAGCAGATTTGGCAATTGCCAACCTTGAAGTTACTTTACCCGGCGAACCTCCTTACCTTGGTTACCCCAGTTTTCGAAGTCCCAATGAGTTAGCCTCGGCATTACGTAATGCAGGTTTTGACATACTCGTTACTGCTAACAATCATTCCAATGATGCAGGAAAAAAAGGAGTGATTAATACTATTTCAACATCGCAGAAAAACGGATTTTACCAAACAGGTACTTTTAAAAATATAGAAGATCGAGAATTGTTTTATCCACTTATAGTTTATAAAAATGATTTTAAAATAGCTTTTCTTAATTACACTTACGGTACCAATTCCATCAAAACACAGGCACCTACGTTTGTCAATTACTTGGATGAAGAACTTATGGAAAAAGATATGGAAATGGCGCGTCAACTACAACCTGATGCCATTATTGTTATCGCACATTGGGGAAAGGAATATGAACTTTTGGAAAATAAAAAACAAACTAAAGTCACTAAAAAATTATTTGATTGGGGAGCAGATTTAGTGATAGGAATGCACCCACATGTGGTTCAACCGATTCGAGAAATGGAAATCGTACAGAAGGATAGCACGATCAAAAAAACTTTGGTCACCTACTCTCTAGGCAATTTTATTTCCAATCAAACTAAACTCAATACTGACGGAGGATTAATGTTTGAAATTTCTTTATTGAAAAATAATACAACTGGAAAAGTAACTTTAGGAGAACATCATTACATTCCAATTTGGCGATACATTTATAAAGGATCTAAGAAAAAAAGAACTTACTTTGCGATTCCAATTTCGGCATTTGAAAATGGTAAAGAAAAATGGTTGGCCATGGATTCCAGTAATAAAAAAGCCATGCAAGCTTTTGCCAAAACGACTAGAGATCATTTGAAAAAATTCGATAGTTCGGAACGAAAAATTGAGCTGGAAGAATTGGGAGATGTGCCAAAGTTGAGATTGCCTAAGCCAAAGAAAATAAAAGAAAAGAAATAGTTTTTAGCCGCAGATTTTCGCTGATTTTTTATGATTGTCAAAAAACGCGTTATAGTATTATCATAAAAAATCAGCGAAAATCTGCGGCTAAAACAATCATAATCATAAAAAAGAAATTCGTGAAAATATCTTGTATCGTCGCTGTTGCTAAAAATAATGTCATAGGAAAAGACAATGATATTCCATGGTACTTACCTGCCGATTTAAAGTATTTTAAAAAAACAACTTTAAATCATCATATCATCATGGGGAGAAATTGCTACGAATCCATTGGCAAACCTTTGCCTAAAAGAACAAATGTTATCCTTACCCGAAATCCTTTTTATTTAGTTTCTAATTGTTACATTACTCATTCGATTGACGAAGCATTGCAAGTAGCAGAAGACAATGGAGATGATGAAGCATTTATTATTGGAGGTGCTCAAATTTATGAATTGGCAATGGATCGTTGCGAAAGACTTTATTTGACGGAGGTAGATTTGGAGGTGGAAGGTGATGTCTTTTTTCCAAAACTAAATATGGACGATTGGAAACTTATCAGCGAAGAATCTCACCAAGCTGATGAAAAAAACGAACACGATTATGTGTTTAAAATTTTTGAAAGAAAATAAAATTGGACACAGATGAACACAGACTTTTACCAACTATCGAAAACATGTTATATAAAAAGTCTGTAAAAGTCCGTGTTTCTCTGTGGCTAAAAACAAACTCATATCTAAGTTTATCAAATTTCAAATAACAATATATTTACATCTGATTTTTATTTTGTAATTTTGTTTACGAGAAAATAAAGTTCATCATCACCCAAAATGACGAACTCAAAATTTACAATAAACAATCTTACATACTATGAAAGAAGACCTCTTGCATTACGTCTGGCGATTCCAACGCTTTGACCTCCATGACCTTCAAACCACCGAAGGCGAATCCATCCAAGTTCAACAAACAGGAGACCACAACCACAATGCTGGTCCTGACTTTCTAAATGCTCGAATAAAAATCGGAACTACTATTTGGGCTGGAAATGTTGAAATGCATCTCAAGTCATCTGATTGGACAAAACATCAACATCAAAAAGATTTGGCTTACGACAATGTGATTCTCCACGTTGTCCTCGAAGAGGATGAAAATATCCAACGACAAAATGGAACTCGTATTCCTTGCCTCGTTCTCAAGAAAAGAATTCCAAACAAGCTATCTAAAGTTTACCAAAAATTATTGCACAATGAATTTTGGATTCCTTGTCAACATCATTTTTACGCAGTAGGCAATATGACTAAAGTACTTTGGCTAGATCGACTTTTGGTCGAAAGACTAGAAAGTAAAATTATTTTTATTGAAAATTTATTAAAAGAAAATACGAATAATTGGGAAACTACTTTTTACCAAATACTTGCCCGTAATTTTGGAGTAAAAATCAATGCTACTCCTTTCGAACGTTTAGCGAAATCACTTCCACTTCAAATTTTAGGAAAACACAAATCCAATCTTTTTCAAGTTGAAGCATTGCTATTTGGACAATCTGGTTTGCTACAAAATGATTTCGAAGATGATTATCCTAAACGGCTTCAAAAAGAATTTCATTTTTTACAAAAAAAATACCAACTCACTCCACTAGAAAAATCGAATTGGAAATTTTTAAGAATGCGTCCTGCTAATTTTCCTACGATTCGGATTGCTCAATTTGCACAGTTAATTTTTCAGTCTGTTCATTTATTTAGTAAAGTTTTAGCTGTGAGGAATGTAAAGGAAATCGAAAATATGTTTGAATTGAAACTTTCTAATTATTGGCAAACGCATTATGTTTTTGATAAGGTATCGGTGAAACGTAATAAGTCTTTGGGTAAAAATGCGATTCATCTTTTTGTGATTAATACGATTGCTCCGTTCCTTTTTTTATATGGAAAAAGTAGGGATGATGATGAGTACAAGGATCTGGCTTTTCGATTACTAGAAGAATTGAAACCTGAGAGTAACAGTATAATTACAAAATGGAAGGAGTTGGGAATGGAACCTGATTCTGCTTATCAGACGCAAGCGTTGTTGCAGTTGAAGAATGAGTATTGTGATAGGAAGCGGTGCTTGGAGTGTGCTGTGGGTAATGGTATTTTGAAGGGTTAGCCGCAGATTTGCGCAGATTTTTCATGATTTTTATTTTTCCTTTCGGAAAAAACTTAATACTAAAATTATACTTTTATGGAAAACGAAAGATTTATTCATACTGAATTGACAAAAGAAATTATTGGAGCTTTTTATGATGTTTACAATGAATTAGGATTTGGGTTTTTGGAAAGCATTTATGAAAAGGCTTTAGAAAAAGTGTTAAGAGATAATGGGCATAAAGTGGAGAGGCAATTTGAGATTCCAGTTTTTTTTAGAAATGAAAAAATAGGAAATTTCAAAGCAGATCTCATTGTTGATGATTTGGTTATCATCGAATTAAAAGCAGGCGGAGATCTTCATGAAATCCATGAAGCTCAAATTCTAAATTATTTAAGAGCCACAGAAGTCGAAGTAGGCTTACTTGTTAACTTTGGAGAAGAATTACAATTTAAAAGAAGAGTATTTTCTAATAGTAGGAAGATGAATTTTAGATAGTGATTTTTTTTAGCCGCAGATTTACGCTGATTTTTTATGATTGTCAAAAAACGTGGGGGGTGTTTATTTAACGGTGTCTATTAATTTTCTTCTTAGCCGTCGGATGTAAATCCGAGAGAGTCGGATTTACATCCGACGGC
>CAKZSH010000093.1 GCA_937918905.1 uncultured Saprospiraceae bacterium | reverse complement strand
TGCTTAGTTGAAAAGCAGATTTTTTTGATAGTTTTTCTTAAAAAATCATTGAATAGTCGCTCTATTGAATTATTTTTTAAGGAAAAATAGCAGAAAAAGATGTTTTCAAATGAGTGCTTTTTAAAGGGTAACAAGTCTATTGTTCATTTTTAATTATTCATTAATCCGCAGTCTCTTCACAATCCACTTCCTCATTTTGGATAGAAACTATATCACAAGTTTGGTCTGCTTTATTTTCTTGAGGAACATAACTTAAGTTACGATTTCCATACCATCCTCCACCTTTACAAGTTTTTTTAGAGCAAGAGCTAAACATTCCTATTCCTACAAAAAGGGCTAAAGTTACGATTACTGATTTTTTCATGATAAATTCAATTTTTTGTGAAATTCTTTAATGGCGGGAAGTTGAAAGGAATACTTCAAATTCGATACCATTTCTTAAAAAATATGGGTTTGTGACTATCATTAAGAGTTTATTCAACTTTAAAATGCTGCCTCATATTTTCCAATCTTATTAATAAACTTTTTAATAAGGGACTAGGAATTAAATAATCTACCCAGATGACGAGGTTATTTTTTTCTTTGAGGAAATGGAAAAATTAAGGCATACCCTGCGGTACGGCTTCATTTTTTCATGAAGTCAAAGAGAAAAAGAAGCCGTCAGGTGGGTAGATTATTTATTTCCTAGTCCCTAACTGCCCAAATTTAAGCAATTGCATGCTTAGTTAGTCTACATTTTACCCTTAAAATTTGTTGAACCTCATTGACATCTACTTGATAAGGTTTGAAAACTGCACTATTATCCGAAATCAAATTTAAACTCGTTACCTGATTTCCATCTCGCATTTGTTGAATTCTTTTTGCAACCACCACATCCGTAACTACTACATATATATGATTATCACGCAAAGGGTCTCCCCTTTCCACAGGTTCACATACCACCAAATCACCATTGGTAATATTAGGCATCATACTATCGCCACTAATTTCAAAAGCCACTAAATTACCACCCATTCCTGGAATTGAAAATTTTTGTAAAGTATTCATATAATTTTGATCCTGATGTTGAGTAGCATAACCAGCTATCGCCTTATCAGGAACCAAAACAATATTACGTCGTCCGCTCATTTGCTTTTCATTGATGGATCTTACCTGCAATTCTCCATGTCCATAGCCTTCCATAAACATATCCTCACTTAAACCAAACAAGTAGTTGGCATTGATATGAAATTTTTCAAACAATTTGTTCAATTGTTCAACTGTTATATTTCTTTGAGCTTTTAAAATACTGTTGATAACATGATTATAGGTGCCTAAATGTCCCGCTATATCTGACTTTCCTTTAATCAGATTCAATTTTTCCAGTTCTGCGTAGACGAATCTGAATCGTTGATTTACAATGTTATTTGAAAAATCTGCCATATTTTTAAAAAAATTGTTTTAAAAAATTTGGAATAAAAAACTTTTTGTTTGATATTTGCATCGTGCTTGTTTCCAATAGAAACAAAAACGTTTAAAAAGAGCAAACACAAAGTACAAAAAGTTTCTTACAATGAAAAAACATACACATATTAACAGCATACCAACTAAAGAATCTGCTACCTCTATTGAGTGGGATATTGTTGATAAAAAACCAAGAGTAGAGATTGAAGTAGAACAAGCAGATATTATTCGGGGTTCTTTTTTTAGAGAAACTTTAGCCCCTTCATTTTGGACCTTAACGAAAAACATTATGATTGGATTAAAAAAACCTCTAATGGCATTGCGCTATCAATTCTTCAAAACGGCTACAAATATTGGCTCCAAAATGAATGCTGATTTAAAAAGTCGATTGCAAAGCAAAGACGTCCCTTGGTTAAAAATAGGTTTAGTTCTTTTTGCAGGATATGTTTTATTGCAAAAAGATATGCACTTCAACTTTAATTTGAGTTCTCCATTTGCCGCCATTGCAGATGATGATGAGTCTGATGCGGAATCAACAAACTATGCTCAATCCATTTCAAATCCATATGCACCTGTTTCTACAAAAGCATTATCAAAAATGGATGTCCAAGCATTTATAGATCAGTATGCTCCCATTGCAAAAAAGGAAATGGAACTCTACCAAATTCCTGCAAGTATCAAAATGGGACAAGCACTCATCGAAAGTAGAGCAGGTACCAGCAAACTTGCTCGAAATAATAATAACTTTTTTGGAATGAAATGTTTTTCAAAAAATTGCAAAAAAGGACATTGCTCCAATGCAACCGACGATCATCATAAAGATTTTTTCAGAAAATATCGATCTGTTGCCAATAGTTTTAGAGCACATAGTACCCTACTCTCAGGAGCACGTTATAAAGGTTTAAAAGAGTATGGTAATGATTATAAAAAATGGGCAAGAGGTCTCAAAAAGAAAGGATACGCAACCGATAAAACTTACGATAAAAAACTAATCAACGTCATTGAAAAATACAAACTATATCAATATGATTCGTGATTTAGGTATTAGGCATTTCAAAATTATAGAAAAGTCACAATACTCAATACACACAATCACATATCCAAAAAAGTAACTTTAACCCTCTAAATATTGAAACACTTATGGATAAGTACATTTTTTCAGGAATCCTTATCGCAACACTTTTAAGTATGGTTAACCATCGCGCACCACTTCCTCAAAATAAACATGCCATCGAACCTGCTGTACAACAAGCACTTTCTATTGGACAACAAATCCAATTGAATCGGATTCGAAAAGGTTTTTCTCAAAAATATTTAGCTAGATTAGCTGGCGTTTCTCTAAAAACAATCAATGCTATTGAAAAAGGAAATATTAGTCCCACACCTAATGAACTTTATAAAATTCAAGAAATTATCGGCGGAGGCATCGTCATTAATGGAGATGCTTTAGCACGACTCTAAAAATATAAATTTGATAATTTGATAGAGTTGCCTAGCTGGTCGATTGGTTTCGTGTCACTACTGCAGCTTTCATCAAACATCAAATTAATGGGGGATTTATCCCCCAAAGAAAACCTCTCATAGCGGTTCTCTCATAGTCTGTTTTTTAGTCAAAGACTGTCCTTTTGGGCAGTCTTTTTTTATTGAAATATAATTAATAAAAAATAATTATAATGTGTGACTAATAATATAATCCCTTGTCTTAACAATATACAGTAACTTATTATATAAGAAACAACATCCAAAATTTCCCTTCGATAGGCTAAACTTTTCCAAAAAGAAAACACCCCAAAGAAACTTCGTCTAGAAGTAATCATCTATCTATCACTTTTAAAAAACTTATTCAGCATCTTATTGATAGTACAAATTTGTACTGCTGAAAAGATAAATATTCAACTCACCCTTTATTTAGAATTCTCTCATATGTGGATTGCCTTCGGGCAATCCCTTTGGAGAAATTTAGATAAAATATGTGTTGGATAAACTCACCGTTGAAGATCTCTTCAAATAAGTCTTATTACAAAAAAACATAATATTTGGCACTTTTTTTGCTATATTTCTGTTGTTGTCACCCCTCACACTATTGACAACTATTAAACACTATTTCAAATACATTTTTGAATTTCATAGATGGCTAAGTTCGTAAGGATTTAGTCATCTATTTTTTTTTATAAATCAAAAGTCTTCTTCAGTACTATTTCGCTATATTTATATCCGATAAGGAAAACAAAGAACCTTATCAGTTGTTCTTACGTCATACAAGTAGTATTAATTTTATTTTATAAAAAAAAGAAAAACTATGAGTACATCACCTCCTTCTTTTCCATCCTATTCGCCAGGAGTCATGAGTCTATTACCATTATTTTATGTGGGTTGGGCAGATAGTGTTTTGAGTCCAAGTGAAGTAAAATTGATAAAAAGTAAAATCAATAATTTATCATTTTTAACTAATGAAGACAGGGAACTGCTCACCGAGTGGAGCAACCCTGCACAACCTCCTTCTGATGGTCAATTTAAACATTGGGTAAACCTAATGAAAAAAGGAGCATCTAATTTACCCAATACCGAAAGGCAATCTCTTGCAAATCTTGGAATTGAAATGGCTAAACAAACTGCTATTGGAGAAAAGCAATTACATTGGAATACAAAAGAAACCAAATCAGCTCTCAAAGAGTTGGAAGATGTATTTGACATAGGAAGTTTAGAAATCTATCGAAATATTTTTTCGAAAGAACAAAGAGATAAAGAAGTCGCTGAAATCATCAACCAGCCAAGTTTCGATGTAGCAGCTATGACCAAATTGCTTGATGATGATTACTCTGAAATCAGAAATCGAATGCGGACTTTACTAAAAGACCCCGTGTTCCAATATGAGACTTTGAGGGATAAAGATGAATACAGAATGAAAGTTTTGAACTGGTGCAAAATGTTGGCTAATCAAGGTTTTGGTGGTATTGCATATGGGAAAGAATATGGAGGGCAAAATGATATGGGAGCATACATTGCTGTATTTGAAATGTTGGGTTACCATGATTCAAGTTTAGCAATCAAATTTGGAGTGCAGTTTGGACTTTTTGGTGGGAGTGTTCAAAAATTGGGAACTGAAAAACATCATAAAAAATATTTAAAAGATATTGGGACTTTGGATTTGGCAGGTTGTTTTGCCATGACTGAAACAGCACATGGTTCAAATGTGAGAGAGTTAAAAACTACTGCCACTTACGATAAAGCAACTGATGAAATTATCATCCACACTCCTACCGAGGAAGATGGAAAAGAATATATTGGAAATGCATTACATGGTAGAATGGCAAGTGTTTTTGCTCAATTAATTGTAGATGGAGAGGAGCATGGAGTGCATGCTATTTTAGTTCCAATGCGAGACCTAGAGGGTAACCTATTACCTGGAATAAGAGTGGAAGATTGTGGTTACAAATTAGGATTAAATGGAGTCGACAATGGTCGAATTTGGTTTAACCAAGTACGTGTACCTCGCGAAAATTTATTAAATAAATACGGTGATATTGATGAGCAAGGGAGATACTCAAGCCCAATAGAAAATCCTTCAAAAAGATTTTTCACTATGCTGGGAACTTTGGTAGGAGGACGTGTGAGTGTACCAAGAGCAGGATTAAGTTCAGCCAAAGCGGGTTTGACTATTGCCATAAAATATGCTCTAAAAAGAAGGCAGTTCGCACCTAATCCAAGAGAGCCTGAAACACTTTTGTTGGACTACCCTACGCATCAAAGAAGATTGATGCCAAAGTTAGCCAAAGCATATGCCTTGGATTTTGCACTCTCTGATTTAGCCAAAAAATATATCAATAGTACCGAAGAAGGTATTCGAGAAATCGAATCCTTAGCCGCTGGACTAAAATCTTATGCGACTTGGTTTACCACAGCAACTTTACAAGAGTGTAGAGAGGCATGTGGAGGGAAAGGATATTTGGCAGAAAATAGATTTGGAGATTTAAAAGCAGATACGGATATCTACACTACATTCGAAGGGGACAATACGGTATTGATGCAATTGGTTGCAAAAGGATTATTGTCAGATTTTCGGCAGGAGTTTCACGAAGGAGGATACTTGGCGATTATGCGTTTTTTGAAAAATCAATTCGTCACTATGGTTGCTGAAAAAAATCCAATCACGGTTAGAAATGATGAACAAGAACATATTTGCGATTCAGAATTTCACCTCATTGCTTTCAAATATAGAGAAAGGGCAAACCTTGTAGCAGTAGGTCAAAGAATGCAAAATTTAATCAAGAAAAGAATCAATCCGTATGATGCTTATTTAAGATGTCAAAATCATATGATGACTTTGGCGGAAGCTTACATTGAGCGAATTGTTTTGGAAAGTTTTGTTGAAGTAATAAAAAATGTAGAAGATAAAAGCTTGAAAAAACCATTAAAAATGATGTGTGATCTTTATGCACTTTCTACTATTGAAAAACATAAAGGATGGTACCTCGAAGATGGTTATATGGAAGGAAATAAAACCAAAGCAATCCGAAAAATGGTGGATAAATTATGTAAAAATTTGAGAGGAGAAGCTGGATTTTTGGTAGACGCATTTGCAATTCCCGATCAAGTTCTTGGTGCTCAAATTGTTTGACACTAAAAATACGATATGAAAAAGCATCCCAAAATGTAGATAATATACATTTTGGGATTTTTTTTTGAAAACATTCGACAAATTCACCTTTATGTTTTTCCATCAGGCAGCAAATTTTTATATTTATAGAACCTCTTGTTAATAAGAATTCTATAAATAAAGAACTATGAAAAAAATCTATTTACCCTTAATTTCTTTTATCCTCTTAGCTACTCCTATTTTCTCTCAAAACGAGGCCAATCATTGGAGATTTGGTTTTGGAAATGGAATAGATTTTAATTCGGATCCTCCTATTGCAGTTAATTCATTTTTCAATTTTTTTGCAGAGCAAAATACAGTTAGTATCTCTGATGCAAATGGTAACCTACAATTTTATTCTGATGGAAATACCATTTTCGACAAATTAGATAATCCTATGCCTAATGGCTTCATTAATAATAATTCTAATTTAACTCATTCCATTTTTGCAATACCAAAACCTGGCGCCCCTAATTCTTATTTTTTCATTTCAAATAATTTTATCGTTAATGGATTAATTTGGCAAGAGATCGACATGTCATTGAATAACGGTAATGGCGATTTAGTTCCCTCAGTTGGAGGACTTCTTATGACTAATCCAATAGGTAAAATTACTGCAGTACAACATAGTAATCAACAAGACATCTGGATAATCAGTCATGAATCAGGAACCAATATTTTTAAAGCATGGTTAGCCACAAATAGTGGTATTTCTTCTGTTTCTGTGGATAGCCCAATTGGAAATATTATTGACCCAAACATCAATTTTAATAATGGTCAAGGACAAATAAAAACCTCAACGAATGGCAGAAAAATAGCTGTAGCAAATATGGGGCTTAATAATGTAGAGGTCTTTGATATTGATCCTACAACTGGAATATTAACTAATGCAATCAATATTTCAAATGTGTTTATCCGCCCAAATGGAATTGAATTTTCACCTGATGGAAGATATTTATATGTAACCCATGATGGAATAAATTTCATACCTGAACTCTTCCAAATAGATTTATGGGCAGGAAGTACTAATGACATTATCAATTCCGCTACATTAATTGGGCAAATAGGTGGTTTCGATCAAGCAGGAGCATTGCAACTCGGTCCAGATGAAAAAATATACATAGCCAACCCTTTTGATTTTAGTCTTGGTGCTATCAATGATCCCAATTTAGCTGGTGCAAATTGCAACTTTAATTTTGTTCAGTTATTTTTACAAAATGATGTAATTCTTGGATTACCGAGTTTTTATCATGCCTATTTCAAATCTACTTATTTCAGTTATGATGGATTATGTCCTGGAGATGTTACTACATTTACCATAGAAGAATTTACAAATCCAATTGATTCTGTCTATTGGAATTTTGGAGATTCTGCCTCAGGAAATAACAATACATCTACAAACTTGACACCTTCTCATACTTACCCTGGAACAGGAACTTATAATGTAGAGTTAACCATATATTCAGGAGGTCAATCCACTATAGCTCAAGGCCCAGTTTCCATAGCTCCTACTTCGCTATACATCGGTCCTGACCAAAATACTTGTAGTAATAAAATAGTTACACTAAGTGCATTCACTCCAAATGCAGCTTATCAATGGAGCGATGGATCTACCAATTCATCGATAGATTTGGATACCCCAGGAGAATATTCAGTAGAAGTACTTATTGGCAATTGTCCGGTATTGAGAGATACAATGGTACTCAATCATATCCAATCACCCAATGCATCTCTTGGCGGTGACGGAGGGCTATGTAATGGCGAAGAAGTCGTGCTTGATGTCACTAATCCAAATTCTTCATACATCTGGAGTACAGGTTCTACTTCACCTATTCTTACTGTAGTTATTGGCGGCACTTATAGTGTTACCGTTACCAATATTAATGGGTGTTCAGATTCCGATCAAGCTAATTTTCAATTTGACCAAGTCGCTGTTAATCCTGTACAACTTGATTTGACTTGTCCTGGTGGCGATGATGGTGTAGCTAAAGTATTTCCGACAGCTGGTATCCAACCATTTTCTTACTCTTGGAGTGATGGAGGAGATACATTATACACTAGAAACGATTTATCGGGTGGTACTCATTATGTTACCGTTACTGACGCACTCGGATGTAGTGTTATTGAAACATTCCACCTTGATGAACCTGATGAAATTGAAGCGGGATTAAATATCGTACCTGATAATATGAATACTGGTGCACCAGATGGATCGGTAACTTTTCAACCTTCAGGTGGTACACCTCCTTATACTTTTGATTGGGATATTTATGGAGAAATTAGTAATACACTTGTAGGAACACTTGCTAGTGGAACTTATCAAGTAACCATAATTGATTCCGAAGGTTGTGAAAAAGAATTAACGATTGAAGTAGGATCTACGACGACTTCGACTAAGGATTTAATTCTTTTGGAAAAAATACAATTGTACCCAAATCCTGTCCAAGATTTTTTGTTTTTAAAAATACCAAAAGCCTTAAATGAAAATTTAGAAATTTCAATTTCAAATACTTTAGGGCAACAAATGTCTGAAAATCATTTTTTGGAAAAAGGAACTTCTGATTTTTCTATTGATGTTAACTCGTGGGCAAGTGGTATTTATTTTATAAAAATAAAACTACAAGAGGAAGAAAAAATTTGGAAGGTGAATGTTATAAAATAAATTTACTCCACTCACAAGGTGATTCAAAATCACATTATGAGTATCCTATAAAAACAAAAACGGCTTGTGAAAAATCACAAGCCGTTTTTGTTTTTACATTTCTTAAAATTTATTCAAATGTAATTCCTCTATAAATGTTTTTTAAAGACAATTCACAATCAATAGATTTTAAAAATATTTTCTTTTCCAAATCTTCGACTATAGTATCCGTCCAAGTATTCGCTTTTTCACGATAAGATGCATTTACCCAAACACTATCTTGACGTACTAATAAATATTCCGTAAAAGATGGAATCATTTTGTACATAGAAAATTTACCAATTCTATCATGACTCTCTGTAGAAGGTGATAAAACTTCCACAATTAAAAGAGGGTTAACAATTGCACTTGTTTTTTCATATCGTTCAATCTTCTCACAAACAACTACCGCATCAGGATAAACAAAAGCATTGAGTTCTGGTATTCTGATTTTTTGATCACTATTTAAAACAAAATAATTTTGCTCTTTTGAAAAAAGAAGATTGTTTAATTCTGTACTAATGAGTGTCGCGATGAGATTGTGAATTGGGTCTGCTCCAGCCATATTTATAATTTTCCCATTATAATATTCATACTTTTCCAAAGATTTCGATTCCATATCAAGATATTCCTGTATAGAAAACTTTCTTTGCCGCAATGATTCTGAAGAAGCAGTCATGATTTTTTAAATTTCTTTTACTTAGTAACGGTCAAATAATAAGTTCCTGATTTGGACGGAATCTTTTGTCCTCATTTTTCATTTTAATTCAGTCAAAGTATTAACAATTATCCTTCATTAAAATAAAAACTGAGAACAAAATATTCTCGTCTAAATCGGG
>CAKZSH010000092.1 GCA_937918905.1 uncultured Saprospiraceae bacterium | reverse complement strand
AGTATTGAACGCTGAGTCGCTGAGACACAGAGTTGGTCGAATAACTTATTGAGGTCGCGGAGGATTTTTATTAAAATAAAAATGAGCTGAGATGCAGAGATTCAAAGTGTTCTTGATAAAAAGGCTTTGCGAACTCTGCTTCTATTTTTCAAACCTGCTTGCCGCAGGCAGGAAAAAATACTCTGCGGCTCCTATTTATTATTCAACCAACTCTGTGTCTCAGCGACTCAGCGTTCAATACTCAATATATTTGTGCGTAACTTCAGTTACTTAATTCAAGTTGCGGATAATTTGATATGAGATTGTGGGTATTAAGTATTGGGACTACGAACCATTCTCAATACCCAATACACATCATCCCAATACAATTTTTTAAATACAAAATCATCAATCAAAATTATCCGCAACTTGAGTTACTTAGTACAAGCTGTAAGGAATACAATTACGAAAAGGAAGACATTTAAAATGTTGTTCTTCATGTTTTGAATTTTAAAAATTAATAAAAGTAATTAAATTTATTTGGTCTCGATTCCCATTATTAAGGAACTGATTCATGTAGCCAAATTCAAATTTGGCAGTTTTGTTCAGTTTATAACCTATCCCAAAATACAGGCGGTTTCTGTCGAAAAAGACTTGGTCATCATTAACGAATATCTCATTATACATCGAACCATACCATGTTTTGTCAATGATATCCGAATTGTTGATAGCTACATTGATGGAAAGAAAATACCGAAACCTTAATCTGAAGTCTATGTCTTCTATCCACCTTTGTTCAAATCGGTAACGGTGTTGAAGTTTTACTCTTGCAAATGATTGCCGGGTAATGAACTGCTGATAAACTCTATGTTCATTTATATTCACTTTGCTATCTGAGTTATCAGTATAATTTTGACTATGGATGTATCCATATCCCAGTAGCAAGTTATTGTTATTTTCGGTTAAGTTATAACCTATTCCAGTCCTAAGGAGCAGTTGCTCTAAATCTCCTATTGCATTATAATTTCGATATTGGACTTCGTGATGCCAATTCCATTTTGAGTCAACTTGTTTATTTCCAAAATAAATTAACCAATTACCTAAATCACTTTTTTGAGCAAATCCTATCGTAGTCGAGAATAGCAGTACAAAACTTAATATTATTTTTTTCATTTTCTAAATTTAGTTGAACTATTGAATTTAATAGTTAAACTATCTTTTTAGAATTATGTTCAATTTTAAAGAATATTATAAAAATAACTAGGTGTGGAAATACATAAATAAACCTAATCCAAACCCTCTACATATCCCTTAATCTTCAAAGTTGTCCCCTTTCGTTGATTGCTAAAATACACTTTAATTTTTTTCTTAAAATATCCCTTCTTTTTTGCATCAAATACGACTCTTATCTGACTAGTCGAATCAGGAGCAATTGGCTCCCAAGTCCAATCAGGCGTAGTGCAACCGCAAGTCGTTCTTACATTATCGATCAAAATAGAATCCTCACTTGTATTTTTAAATTCAAAAAAATACTCCGCAGGTTCACGATGAATAATATCACCGAAGTCATGTTCCAAAGGAGTCAACCATTCAATACTGGAATCAGAATGAAACAAAATAGGAAAGGCTAAAAGTAAAAATAAGTATTTCATAAAATTATGGATTGTAATATTATCAACGTTTGAAAGATTCCCCTTGTTATTTAAAGGCTGTCTCAAAAAATAGTTTTATATAAATTCCAAAGCGATGCAGTTAATCAAAATCTTGATTTAAACACCATTTTAGTAAGTGTATTCACCTAGTTATAGCACAAAATCATTGTTTTTATTTTAATCAAATGCTAAGTAACCTAAAAAAATAATTACCTTTAATTAATATTTCCAACCACCGATATACTCACCTCCATACCAAAATACCTAATCAAACTATATCTAAAGTAGAGATTCCAAGTCAATTGATAGACTGATAGCTCTTTCAATTAGTTTTATATTTTACAACAAATCAAAAATTTGAAATACGATGTTTAAGAGAGTAATTTTATGGGCAGTAATATTTATGATTCCCACTTTTAGTTCTGCCCAATGGCTAGAGTGGCAAGATATCACTTCTACCAATTTGGACTTGACTTCAGTTGCCAACTCCGATGATGAGGAAAAAGATTTTGAAGTAGGCGATCTCAATAATGATGGTTATACCGATATGATTGTAGTGCGAAAAGAACCCTTTTCAAACTCTACAGAACCTGCCAAATCGGATTTGTTATTGATGAATAATAATGGAACATTGGTCGATCAAACGAATCTTTTTGCACCTCAATTTATTAGTAATCCAACTTTTGCCCGTGATGTTTTTATTGGTGATTTTGATAGCGATGGCTGGCAAGATGTAATCGTTGCCAATACCTTTGGACAAAATCCCATTTACTATCGAAATCTTGGAAATGATGGCAATGGAAATTGGCAAGGATTGGTAGATGAATCAGCGAGTCGTTTTCCTGCAACGCTAGACGACACGCCTTTGATATGCGCTGTATGGGGAGGAGATATTACAGGCAATGGCGCAATGGATATTTATTTTACCAATTATAAACAAGATGGTGAACCGGCTAAAGATTTTTTATTTATCAATAATGGAAATGGGTTTTTTACTGAAGAAGCTCAAGCTCGGTTAGGCGATCTTCGAAACTCTGCTTTTGGTACTGCGGGAGAAATTCATGATATCGACAATGATGGAGATCAAGATATCATTAAAGTAACAACACTTTTTAATGTTCCACCTTGGGACAGTAGAGGGGTAATTATTTTATACAATAATGGAAATGGGAATTTTACCAATTGGCAAAATATCAGCCAACCTGTAAGTGGAAGTCCCTACATGATAAAAGTAGCTGACTTTAATTTAGATGGAGATTTAGATGTTTTTGTCGTTGATGATGGAACGGATTATTTATTGACTTCCAATATAATCACACCTAATAATAACATTGCTTTTACATCTCAATTAGTCAATTCTCCTAATGTTTCAGGTTTTGGTGGAAATGTTCATATTGCTGATTTTGATTTGGATGGAGATTTAGATGTGGGTGTTGCAGATGTGGATGTGGATATTCCACCCTGTAATTCTGCTCGACGGTTTGCGCTTTTGGAAAATGTCAATGGTGTCATTCAAGATCCTTACGGAACAACGGCTGTTGATTGGGGGGTGAATACTTACGATTTTGGAATTTTAGATATTAATAATGACGGGCTCATGGATTTTGTTTTGGGGAAATGTTCGGGGTACGGAGTCTTCCTTTCTGATAATTGTTCATTGGTCAATAGTGCATCCGATTTTGATCTAGACGGTCTTCCCGATGCTTGTGACCCATGTCCTAATAATCCTGATCCGAACTGTGTGGAACCTGTTGATTATCCAATTGTAAGTACTGATAATAATGTAGCCCGACAATGGAATGAAATGTTGTTAGAATCTATTCGAAGAGATTTTGCACGACCTACGGTACATGCACGAAACCTTTTTCATACCTCCATTGCGATGTGGGATGCTTGGGCGGCTTACGATAATAATTCTTGTACTTTTTTATTGGGAAAAACAGTAGATGGATTTACGTGTAATTTTAATGGAATAAATATTCCTAACAATATAAATGCAGCAAGAGATGAAGCCATAAGTTATGCAGCGTATCGGTTGTTTTCACATCGTTTTGCCAGTTCTCCACAAGCAGATAAGTTACAACAAGGTTATGATAATCATATGGCTACACTTGGCTATGATATTAATTTTACCTCTACTAACTATGCGAGTGGTTCTGCTGCGGCACTTGGAAATTATATTGCTCAATGCTTGATTGACTTCGGTTTACAAGATGGAGCGAATGAACAAAATTTATATGAAAATCAATCTTATCAACCTGTCAATCCACCTTTGATTGTTGACCTTCCAGGGAATCCAGATATTGTGAATTTAAATAGATGGCAACCTTTAACCCTTGAACTTTTTATCGATCAAAGTGGAAATCCAATCCCAGGAAGTACGCCAGATTTTTTAAGTCCAGAGTGGGGACAGGTCACTCCTTTTGCTTTGTCCACAAATGACTTGACCATCAACCAAAGAGATGGTTTTAATTATTGGACTTACCATAACCCAGGAGCACCACCATATCTTGAAACGAATGGAGGTGGACTTTCGGAGGAATATAAGTGGGGCTATGCTACCGTTGCAATTTGGTCGTCGCACTTGGATGCCACAGATGGAGTAATGTGGAACATTTCTCCAAATGCATTGGGGAATTCTACTTCCTTCCCGACTGCTTGGAGTGATTATCCTAATTTTTATAATCAAGTCAATGGAGGAACTCAAAGTAGTGGTCACAACATCAACCCTGTTACAGGACAACCATATGCTAACAATATGGTTCCAAGAGCAGATTTAGCAAGGGTATTAGCAGAGTACTGGGCAGATGGGCCTGATTCTGAAACACCTCCAGGGCATTGGTTTACGATATTTAATGAAGTCTCCGATCATCCTGATTTAGAAAAAAGAATTCAGGGACAAGGGGCAATTGTAAGTGATATGGAATGGGATGTCAAAGCCTATTTCGCACTAGGTGGAGCGATGCACGATGCAGCAGTTACCGCTTGGGGACTGAAAGGATGGTATGATTATCTTCGACCAATTTCTGCAATTCGAGGAATGGCAGAGCTAGGGCAAAGTTCCGATCCAAATTCACCTTCTTATAATCCAGCAGGACTTCCTTTGAAGGCAGGCTATATCGAATTAGTCATTAATGGTGATCCTCTCGTTGGAGCAAATAATGAAAATGTAGGTAAAATAAAAATCAAAGCATGGCGAGGTCATGATGCGATCAACAATGTAGATACGGATGAAGCAGGAGTAGATTGGATACTTGCCGAAGACTGGGTTCCTTATCAACGACCATCATTTGTAACACCGCCGTTTGCAGGATATGTGTCGGGACATTCTACTTTTTCAAGAGCGGCTGCTGAGGTGTTGACGATGTACACAGGAGATGCTTATTTCCCTGGAGGAATAGGAACATTTTTAGCAGAGCAAGATGAATTTTTAGTTTTTGAAGATGGCCCAAGTGTTGATATTGAATTGCAATGGGCAACCTATCGAGACGCTGCGGATCAGTCTGCTTTGTCACGAATTTGGGGAGGAATTCATCCTCCCGCAGATGATATTCCAGGTAGAATTATTGGCGAAAAAATCGGTATTGATGCTTTCGAAAAAGCAATAGATTTCTTCTCTGATTCCAATGGAAATGGAATTCCTGATAGCTGTGAAGATTGTGAAGATTCCGATGGAGATGGTATTTGTAATGATGAAGATTGTCAACCAAATAATCCAAATCTTCCTACCACACAAGGAACAATTTGTAACGATAACAATCCAAATACGGAAAACGATGTCATCCAAGCTGATGGATGTACTTGTGCAGGAACACCTATTAATACAGGTGGATGTAATGTGGTAGCAATAAGTGATGGTTGTACGATTACCATTTCTGGAATTACAGATGCGACTTCGAATATCAAATTATTTAACCCAGGTTATAATGGAGTTGCATGGTCATGTAATCCATGGCAAGGCAATCCATGTAATATTTCTGAAATTATTTCAGGTTTGGAGAATGGCGTTTATCCACTTTCCGTAATTACTTCGGATAGCAATGGGCAAGAGGTTTGTAATTTTGGACAAAGTTTAACGATTAATTGTGGTGGAAGTCCATGTGGAAATAATGGGGGAGATGCTGATAATGATGGTGTCTGTGCAGATGTAGATTGTGATGATAATAATCCGAATCTACCTGCAACAGTTGGAACAAGTTGCAATGACGGAAATCCAAATACAGAAAATGATGTCATCCAAGCTGATGGATGTACTTGTGCAGGAACACCTATTAACACAGGTGGGTGTAATGTGGTAGCAACAAGTGATGGTTGTACGATTACGATTACAGGAATTACAGATGCGACTTCGAATATCAAATTATTTAATCCTGGCTACAATGGAGTCGCATGGTCGTGTAATCCATGGCAAGGCAATCCATGTAATATTTCTGAAACCATTTCAGGTTTAGAAAACGGCGTTTATCCACTTTCAATAATTACATCTAATAGTAATGGAGCAGAGGTTTGTAATTTTGGACAAAACTTAACGATCAATTGTACCAATGGAAATCCATGTGAAAACAATGGAGGTGATGCTGATAATGATGGCGTTTGTGCTAATATAGATTGTGATGATAATAATCCAAATCTTCCCGCAGCGCAAGGAACAATTTGTAATGATGGAAATTCCAATACATTTAATGATATCATTCAAGCGGATGGTTGTACCTGTGCTGGAACGCCACAATCAGGTGGTTGCAATGTAGTTGTCAATGCTAATAACAATGACATTACAATTACTGGTTTGACTGATGCCATAGTTTCTGTAAATGTTTATGATTCGGCATTGAATCCATTTTTTCAATGTAATCCTTGGGGAACACCTTGCGGGGCAACCGTTGTGTTACCTAATTTGCCAGATGGATCTTTTATCATAGGTATTCAAACTTTTAATGGTAATTGGGAAGAAATTTGTAATATCGAAGAAACCATTTCTCTTCCTGCTGGAGGCAATTCTGGCCCTTGTGAAAATCAAGGTGGGGATTCAGATTTTGACGGAATTTGTAATAATAATGATAACTGTCCAACGATCAGTAATCCTAATCAAACAGATTCCAATGGAAATGGAATAGGAGATGCCTGTGACTCCAATACTGGAGGCTGCCCGAATCCAATTAACATTGCTTTAAACAAAACTGCAACTCAATCAACTACCTTGACTGCCAATGGAATTACAGGCCTGGCATCAAAAGCAGTAGATGGAAATACCAATGGAGTTTTCTTTACGGTGCCTGCATCTAACTCTTCTGTTTCTGCGACTAACTTTAATACAGAAGGCTGGTGGCAAGTGGACTTGGGAGGTGTTTTCGAAATAGAGGAAGTAAAAATTTACAATCGAACTGATGGTAACGATCAAACTGGAGATTACTATTTATTAATTTCTGATACTCCTTTTACGGCAAATGATTTGGATGGTGCAATTGCAGAATCTGATTATTCCATTTATGATAATAACCCTCCAAATTCTCCTACAACACATACGCCGAATACGACAGGAAGGTATGTGAGAATTCAAATAACTGGTAATGGATATCTTGTTTTGGGAGAAGTAGAAGTATTTGGTTGTACGCCTAGCAATGGTTTAATAATTTCTGATGGACTAAGATTTAATGCGATAAAAGATGGTCGAAATTCTAAAATAGAATGGAGTATTCCCCAAGATCAAAATGTTGATTATTACGAAGTTCAAGTTTCCAATGATCTTTTAGATTTTAAATATTTAGATGAATTGGAGGCTGCTCAAAGTTCAACTTTTAAACATTATTCTATTTTCGATAGTCAGCCATTTTATGGTGAAAACTTTTATCGATTAAAAGTTTTTATGAAAAATGGAGATTTTTATTTCTCAAAAATAAGAAGAGTCAACTTTGATATTGATTATGAAAATGTATTGTTATATCCTAATCCTACGGAAAATATCATATACGCTGAGCTACGAGATTTTGCTGGAAAAGAAGGAAATGTTGTGATTTATAATGCTTTTGGCCAAAAAATGTTAGAACGGAATTATCAATCTATTCCAATGGTAAATATGAGATTTGATGTAAGTGACTTTGTGAGTGGGATGTATACGATTTCATTCGAAATAGATAATCAAAAACGCTTTACAAAGAAATTTATAGTTAATAAGCTGTAGGGAAAATAGTATTAATTCAAAGTGTGAAAATGAGTCATTCTAAGTTTTAGGATGACTCATTTTTATTGGTCTCAGAAAAGGTTTAAAACCTCGCACTTTAGTGCGATAATTTGATTAATGGAAAAAAGTGAATATCGAACTCGATATTCAAAAAATTATATCAACGACTTTAGTCGTTTGTATAATTAATCCACCTACTTTCAGCAGGTGGTGGTTAAGTTTAAGGTAGAGATGAAAAAAATATAAAAAGAAGTCAAGTAAAATTTTAATCAAAATCAAAAGCTAATTTTATACTTTCACCGAATTGATGTGAGTATTTAAAAAAGAAGTGATTTGATTTTTTACCCTTAGCCGCCGAGTGTAAATTTGGCTCTCTCGGTCGAACAATTAAAACTTTAAAGGGTTGATAATCAGTTATTTATGTTTAGAATATTTTCGACTGAGAGCGTCGGATTTACATCCGACGACTAAGAAGAAAATTAATAGATACCGTTAAATAAACACCCCCCAATGGTGATTACGATAGTTCGTCAAAACTTCTCAAATCGTAAATCCGTCTTTCCTTTTTCCCCTCTTCAAACTACCTAAAAGTACTGCCCAACTCCAATCACAAATCCTCTCTGCGATGAATCATAAATATCAACTCCATAATCCACTCTCAAAATTGCATCATAAATCCGTTTATAACTTAACCGAATTCCTCCTCCTACGAAATGTCTAAGTTCTTCTTTTTGAAATATTTGATCAAATGAGCCACCAGGAGATCGCCAATTTCCCAAATCAGAAAACCCTACAACTTGCATAGCAATTTGATTCCTATTATACATAGTATGACGATATTCTACATTTAGAATTAATTGAGCGGTTCCTCTTTCAATCCGATTTCCTGAACCTCGAAGATTTACTCGACTATCCACCACAAAAGGAGCAAACGGAGTATCATTATTTGTAGAAATTCCAAAGCGACCACGAATCGCCAAATTTCCTTTTTTACCAAATTTATTAAATTTTCGAATTTGTAAAATCAAGCTATTAAACCAAGATTGACCATCAATATTGTAGACCGTTTGCCAAATGGCTCGACCTGACCAACCGCTCAAATATATATCATTATAGTTCAATAAATTATGAATGTATTCTATTTTAGAAGAAGCTTTTGGAAGTGTCAAACCACTTGGCCCAGGAGGATTATCAAGAAATTGTGAATTACTTTTTTTATATTTTTCTTGAAAAAAACTAACTCCAAACTCTAAGCTTTTTCTAAAACTAAAATTACGAATCAACGTCACGCCAAAATTCAAATTATCATAATCATAATTCACCGCACCTTGCGAAAAATAAAGTGGTTCCAAAGATCGCCATTGTAAAAGATTAAAAGCTAACCCCCATTTTCGATTTAAATATGGAACCCGATAAAATATCTGTCCACCGTGACGGTTGTCTGTATTTTGATAAAAGGCTAACAATTGATGCCCTCGACCACTCCAATTAAAATCAATCAACCCCAATTGAAACCAAACATTCTCTTTGATTCCTCCCAAGTTGACAATGGGAAGTAAAGTCTTTTTTTCTTGGAGTTGAAAAGTGATTCTGACTGTTTGGTTGGGAAGAGAATCTATTTGAGTCGCAACTGTTTGATTAGTTCCAACATTCCAAAGTTGTTGAACATCTTTTTGCAAATTTGTTGTTTGGAAAATATCTCCTTTTTTGGAAGACAAAAACTGACGAAGATAAGATTCCCTAGTTTTTTCTAATCCTTCAAAATGAATGGACTCAATGCTCCAATCATCACCTTGTTGGGCAATTGAATTCAAAGCCAAGAATAAGAACAAAAATATAATTGATTTTTTCAAAGTGTTAAGTGCATTTTTTAGGAAAACGCAAATATAGAACTAAAAGTTTTTATAGAGTGGAATGGAGAGGACGTTGTAATTAAAAATTAATAATTAAAAATTTCGAAATCCGTAGTGCTTACCATATTTCGAAATTTTTAATTACTAAATCGTTTCCATTTGTAATTGAATTTTAGTTTTTACCATCTCAATCTTTTTTCGCATTCGATTAAAAAATCTAGAACGATGTTGTTCACCTTGCTCACTAATCATAATGGACTTCGTTCTAATTTTTTCAAAAAAGGCAAATGTAAATTCACACAATTTTTGATCGTTGATTTTTAAAAAATTAGGATTGGTATAACTTGAATAAATGGCTTTGCCCGCAGGCGTATCAAAAAGAATAGTATTATTGGTATAAACCATTTCGTTATGATATAATTTTATTTCACCCCCTTTAATTTCTTGAGGTTGATTGGGAAGAAATTTATAACCCAGTTTAGCCGTCGTTTCCATATGATTGACCAAATCCGTAATTCTATCACACAAAGTCATGGCATCATCAAGGCTACTAAAATGACCACTATTGACATGGTATTCCACTTGACTCAAAGTGTTATCCAAAATCCCAGAACTCCATAATTCCACAGTTGGAAGTTTGACATAATACTTTAACATATCTTGCGCCATCTTCATCCCATGTGGCCCTATGACATTGAAATTAAATTTCATATCATCTAAATAATCAAATTGCCAAACCGCACGGCCCCAGATATAAATTTTGAATTGTAAAATTTCAGGAAAGTAAAAATAAACGAACAAGGGCACATCAGAAGTCACATAATACATACTCGTATTGGGAAGGTGTTGCACTCTACTCATTAACTTATGAATGCCTTCCAAGTAGTCCGAAACATTTTTTATCTCTTTAGAAAATGGATTAAAATTACAAAACACCGTATTGGCATCTTCAAAAACATAGCTGTCCAAAGAAAGATTAAACTTTTTCGCTAAGGCTGATAATTCATCAGGAGCTAAAAGTGTGTCCCCTCGTAATCTTCGATATACCGCATCTTTCCCTACTCCAAATAATTCAGTCAATACTTCTACAGCCTGTGATTTTTTAGGGAATTTCCCTAGTACATCTTCAAAAAGTTTGTCTTGTAGTGTTTTGTGCATTTTAGATAGTTTGTTGTTTCTCTCGAGGTAGTAAATTTAGGAAAAAAAATCTTGAGGTGATAATTTAGGATTATAAAAATATTTGTTTTTTCCGTGTATCTTCTAGGTATTAATTTATTTCCTAGTCCCTTAATTATGATTTTTTCTTCTTGGTTTTTGATTGTAAGTTTATTGTTTTTTTAGTAGCTATTCAGCAAAGCTGAATATGGTTTATTTTTCTACGCAGAGGCGGGGAGACGTAGAGGATTTTTCGAAGAAAAAATCATAAGCGGATATTTGATACGTTATTCGATCACAATTTTTTTATCACAATTATTCGATCTCCTTCATTCGATCACAATTATTCGAGCGGGCTGGGAGTGGCGAAAAATGTGGGTGCGGGAGCGGCACGGAGTAGAGCCTTTTTTCGCCGAGAATTTTGCCTACTTTTTTTCGAATGAAAAAGTAGGTCGCCGAAGGCAAATGCTACGAAAACTACAATCTCAAAATTGTAGGAGAAAACAAAATTGAAAAGTCAACAAAATGGTTCTTACGATTTTTCTATAAAAAATCTGCAACTGGAGATTACAAATTATTTGTTTTTAATTTTTGAAATGGTAGTCTTGGTTACATTTGCCTTCGGCGACCTACTTTTTCATTCGAAAAAAAATAGGCAAATTTTTTCTGCCATCGCTCTTTGAAACTCTGGTTTCAAGTAGCGCAGGAAAAAAATGCGCTACTCTGAGCCGCTCCCGCACCCACATTTTTCGCCACTCCCAACCCGCTCGAATAATAGTGATCGAATGACGTATTAAAAAATGGTGATCGAATAATAGGAAACCTAATGCTTCCAAATTGAAAAATAAAACCCAAAAGAATAAAAAAACAAAACAACTAAATAACTTAACATATTTCTTGCCTACTAATGTTAGTTTTTACATAACTTTGCGAATTACCCTAAAACTTAAAAATAAGAGGCAATTATATGTTAGCTACCGAAGAAATGAAGCAATTCAAAAAGGAGTTCAAAACCTTGAACGAAGCGCAACAAAATGTGCTAAAAATCCTTGCGATTGCCTATGAATATTTGAAGATTGAGGAATTACGGACCTGTCTCAACCATTGCCGGATTACTGATAATTATGGTGTTTATTTTAAAAACGAAGAAGTGCTACTTCAGTTTTTGGAATTGATGGAAGGGAAAGGATTCGTTCGTATTTTTGAAGATGATGATGAAGGCATCCAACAAGTAGAATGTAAACGGAGTTTGATTGAAAATGTCATGCGCTTTGCAGTCGTCGATCATGCATTTGATTCCTATGTAAAAACAATTAAAGACCTTTTTCCATTTCGAGGATGGTATGGAAAATTAAAAGGCTTCCACCGTTCGGTCAGAGAAATGCGTGTAGCACTTTATCAAGGTCGATGGGAAACATTTAATTCCGTTTACACTTACGCCTCCAATCACCACAAAGAACAACTCGTCGATTTCGATTTATTTCATCAATTATTTGATAGTCCATTTGACCAACGATGGTTAAGCACTTTCCATGTAAGTATTCAAAAAGAAGTGGTGGAAGTGTTGATGTTTGATGCGCTTAAAAAATTACAACCGATAGATGATTATTTGGATTTTTTAAAAAACCATCCCAACCTACGTGACGAAGACGATGAGTTAAATCCATTTTTAAATCTCTTAGTCAATGGATTATTATTAAAAGGACAAGTCTCCGAAGCAGAAGCATATACCGATATTAAGGATATGGATTTGGCGGTTTTGGTACGACAAGGTTGGGTGAATTTTTTATTAAATAGAAATGAAAAAAGTATCACTCAATATGCCAAGGCTTTAAAATTATATCAAAAAACTTGGGCGCATAAAGAAACCTATTTTCAAGAATTGGGTGGTGTGTTTTATTTGTTAGCCTTATTAAAAAAACAAGATAAACACAGCCTTGGTCTCATTGAGCAATATGCATTGCATACCCGTAAAAGTAAATTCCATAATATTTTTCAATGTATCCAAGCTGCTGCGACTTACCTTCGAGGAGAGTTACGTGAAGCCAATTCACTCCTAAATAATGCAAGAATAAAAACGACTTTAGATTTATTTTTCTATGTACTCGTCAGTCGGTGGAATCAAAAAAATATCGAAGATGATTGGATTGAAAAATTAGAATTGGCATTCCTTTCTGCTCAACAAAACAATTACATCTGGTTAGAATTACAAATTGCTGGACTTCTTTCCGAACTAGAAATTAGCGAATCTAAAACTCAAAAATATGCCTCCCATGCTGAAAAATTAAAAACCAAAACAGGCATGGAAAAATTAGTGTCCATCATTCAAGTAACGGAACGATGGGAACACTCCCTAGATTTATTGAGCAACCTTGGAATAGAAGAATCTTCCTCTCGACAACGTGGCGGTAAAAAGTCAAGAGTCGCATGGTTTGTTGATTTTGACCGAAGAGAAATCCAACCCAAATTACAATTACATGGTAATGATGGCATGTGGAGCAAAGGTCGAAATATTAGTTTGAAAAAAATATCCATGCTCGATGTAGATGGATTGACCAACGATGATCATCGAGTGGTCAAAGCCATCAAGTCATTTCAATATGGTTACAACGGAACAGCCAATTACGAAATAGATTTTGACGAAGCCATCAAAGAATTGGTAGGGCATCCTTATTTGTTTTTAAAAGATTCGCCAGGAGTTGTAGTTGAATTGTTAGAAAAAGAACCTGAACTTTTGGTAGAGCAAAATAAAGAAGGTTTTGAAATGGGTTTTATGTATGATTTTGATGAAGCAGGAACGGTGGTCGTCAAAGAAACTCCAACACGCTACATCATTATGAATGTAGAAGAACGCCATGTCAAAATTCAAAAAGCACTCGGCGGTGGCGCACTCAAAATTCCTGAACATGCTAAAAATCAATTGCTCAATGCGATAGGTAAAGTTTCCAAAACAGTAACAGTTCAATCAGGATTAGACGAACACTTGGAAGGAATCCCAACGGTAGAAAGTGATGCAACGATACATGTGCATATGCTACCAATGGGCAATGGTTTTAAGTTAGAATTTTTTGTAAAACCATTTAAAGATCACCCGCCATATTTTAAACCGGGCGAAGGTCGAAAAAATGTAATTGCTGAGATTGAAGGAACACAATTATTAGCTCGACGCGATATAGAATTGGAATCTAAAAATGCCTTGGTAATTGAAGATGCGTGCCCTGCCTTTGAAGCGACACCTTCTCATAATCGCGAATGGTTATTTGCCAATGCAGAAGATTGTCTTCAAGTTTTATTAGAAATAGAACCTTTACGTGCCTCCAAACAATTGATTTTGGAACACCCAAAAGGAGAGCAGTTGCGCTTAAAAGGAACGATAGGTTTTGACCAAGTTTCGATGCGGATTCAAAGAGATAATGATTGGTTTGGAATAACTGGAAAGGTACAAGTCAATCCTGATTTAGTACTTGACTTTAAAGATTTATTGGAAAAAGTTGAAAGCTCTAAATCTAATTTTATTGAAGTAGGCGAAGGAGAGTTTATTGCCTTGACAGAGTCATTTCGAAATCAGTTGGGACGAATTAATGCGTTGCTGACTGACGGAAGTGAAGGCTTACATTTTCATCCTTTGGCAGCTCCGATGATGGAGGAGTTTGCTGGGCATATTCAACAATTGGAAGTAGATGCGAATTGGAAAGTACATTTACAAAAATTAGAATCTACACAAAATTATAAAAGAGAAGTGCCTACTGCATTTAAAGCAGAGTTGCGTTCTTATCAGATTGAAGGATTCGATTGGTTGTCACGATTGGCGCATTGGGGAGTCGGTGCTTGTTTGGCGGACGATATGGGTTTGGGAAAAACAATTCAAGCCTTAGCCGTATTGGTGGATCGTGCAAAAGATGGCCCTGCGATGGTGATTGCACCTGCGTCGGTTTGTCGAAATTGGTTAAGAGAAACAGAGCGATTTGCACCTACATTAAATCCAATTTTATTTGGACAAGGAGATCGGGAAAGTATGGTTAGAGAATTAGGGCCTAATGATTTTTTAATAGTCAGTTATGGTTTGTTACCGCAAGAGTCGGAGTTATTGATTTCTAAAAAATTCAATACTGTTGTCCTCGATGAAGCGCAAGCCATCAAAAATAGAAATACCAAACGCTCGCGTGCAGCGATGCAATTACAAGCGGAATTTAAAATCCTAACGACAGGTACGCCTGTTGAAAATCACTTGGGAGAATTATGGAATTTATTTAATTTTCTTAATCCAGGTTTGTTGGGAGGACTGCGAAGTTTTCAAGAAAGATATGCGATTCCTATCGAAAAAATGCAAGACAATGAGCGTCGAGATCAATTGAGAAGATTGATTCAACCATTTATTTTACGTCGCCGAAAAGATGATGTATTGACTGAGTTGCCAAGTAAAACAGAAATTACTTTGACCGTAGAATTATCTGATCGTGAACGAGCTTTCTATGAAGCCTTACGACAGCAAGCGGTTGAAAATATTCAAGATACTGACGATGAAGGCAAGAGTTCGAATATGCAAATTTTGGCAGAAATTATGCGTTTGCGACAAGCGGCTTGTAATCCAAAAATGGTTTTACCAACTTCAGATATTGAAAGTTCGAAATTACAATTATTTGAAGAAACCGTAGATGAATTGTTACAAGGTGGCCACAAGGCATTGGTGTTTAGCCAATTTGTCAAACACTTGAATTTGGTTAGAAAATTATTGGATGAAAAAGGAATTCATTATCAATATTTGGATGGAAGTACGCCGCTTAAAAAACGAGAGGAATCCATCGACGCTTTCCAATCTGGAAGTGGCGATTTGTTTTTAATTAGTTTAAAAGCGGGTGGGGTAGGACTCAACTTGACGGCAGCGGATTATGTTTTACATTTGGATCCTTGGTGGAATCCTGCGGTGGAAGATCAGGCATCGGATCGGGCGCATCGTATTGGACAAACTCGTCCTGTGACGATTTTAAGATTGGTGGCTGCGGATACGATTGAGGAAAAAATTGTAAAGTTGCATGGCTTGAAA
>CAKZSH010000091.1 GCA_937918905.1 uncultured Saprospiraceae bacterium | reverse complement strand
ACTTTTTCTCTTATGGTTTGCAAAAAATAGAGTAGGCTTCTAAGGAATTGTTTAGTGGTTTACAGTTTGAACAAGTGAAATGAAAAAACCTATTGTATTATACCTGCTAGCGCCATCGCTCTGCGATGGTGTTCAGCATTCAAGGAGGCTCTGCCTTCAGTATCAAACCTACCCCATAAAAGAATAAAACTCTTCTAAAATTTCCACATTCATAATCCCTTGATCTTCTTCCTAATAGTTAGAAGCACAACTGCAAAAATAATTACGACTTTCAAATGGATAAAAGCAAATATTCTTTTTTACTGAAGGCAAAGCCTGCTTGAATGCTGAACACCATCGCAGAGCGATGGCGCTAGCAGCAGTATTTTTAGAATGAATAAAAGAAATTTTAGGAAGTGAATAATTATTCCCTTTCCATTAATTACTTTTGCACCCATGAAGAACCAAGAATTGGCTCGGCTTTTTTATAGGGAAATTGAAAAAATCCATAATAACGAATCCCTCGATGATTTTAATAAAATCAGCGGGTTGTATCGTTTATTGAATCAAGTTTTTGTTGAAGTAACGAGAGGAGAACGGTTGCAGTTTACAACAATGTTTGCACGTATTTCATTTGCTTGTCAAAAATTTAATGTCGAAAAACAAAGTCAATTTTATATTCATGCCTTCCGAAAAGTAGCTAGGGAAATTATTAATCAAGAATCGAGAGCAGCTCATCCTAAAGAAATTGATTTAGGATTAAAAGTGGTAGCAGACATTATCGTTGCTTTTTTCCATCAAGTTCCACCTCAAGAGTTAGCTCAACAATTACCCACTTCCATCAATTATAAAACCTCTCCTGTTGAAGTCAAAGATTTTAAATCAACTGCTCGAATCGTAGCCGTTGGAATTGATGAAGAAAAGGAACAAATCATTGGAAGAGATGAAGACAATCCCTCCAAAGAAATTCGAGTTCAATATAATATTGCAGAGCGCAATCAAAATTTTAAACCAACGATAGAGATTATCAAAGTTGCGTTTCGATTTCCTTTGACCATTAATTTATTGGATGTAGAAATTGACAAAGATGGTATTTATCGCCCACGAGCATTTGTGGTAGAACCTGATTATTTGGTAGATGTTTCTGCGGTTTCAGAATGCTTTAAAGATTTTGGAACGATTCCTATTTTTAATTTATTAAAAAAATTCTTACCGTTTGTTGCCTCCAAACATTTGATGATTGGAAATATTGCCAACTTCTTTTTGGATGAATTAATGAACAATCCTGAAGCAACTTTTAAAGAAACCTTTCCAAAAGTTTTTCAACTGAATCCATTGGCATTTGCGACGTTCGAAAATTCTATTTTGAGAGAAATCATGCAGGCCTCGCAAAAGCATTTTCTCAACCTTAAACAAATGATTCATTCTGAATTTGAGAAAAGTGATATTGCTCCTAAGAATTGTTTTTTAGAACCTACTTTTTATTCTCAAAAACATGGACTTCAAGGTCGTTTGGATGTTTTTTATAAAAAAGATAATGGAGATAAAGACTCTGCAATTGTCGAGTTAAAAAGTGGTAAAACTTTTAAACCCAATAAGTACGGCATCAACCATAATCATTTCGTGCAGACCTTGTTATACGACTTGATGGTAAAAGCTGTTTTTGGTAAAAAAATCGAACCTGCTAATTTTATTTTATACTCAGGTTTGGATCAACGACAATTGAGATTTGCACCTACGGTAAAAGCGCAACAAATGGAAGCGTTGCAAATTCGAAATCAATTGGTTGCTATCGAATATCAACTGGCAAACATTAGAGAGAACAATATTGATAACCCACTCATTTTCAGATACTTAAGTAGTAGCAGATTCCCCAAATTAAGTGGTTTTTTAAAAAAAGACATGGAGCTTTTTGAAAAAACCTATAGGGCGATGAGTCCTTTGGAAAGAAAATATTTTAATGCATTTTCAGGGTTTATTGCAAGGGAACATCAATTGGCAAAAACGGGAATTCAAGGCATTGAATATATTAATGGTTTGGCGTCACTTTGGTTAAAAGATTTTAAGGAGAAAGAAGAGAGTTTTGAAATCATCAGTTTCCTTAAAATTCAGGAAAACCACTCTGAAGAAGAGATACCAATTATCATTTTTTCCAAAACAGAAAAAACAAATCCTTTAGCGAATTTTAGAAAAGGAGATATTGCGATTTTATATCCATTCCAAACAGAAAAAGATACTGTTCTCAATAATCAAATTTTCAAATGCACCATCATTGAAATTAATAATGAAACGGTTCATATTAAGTTAAGAAGTCGTCAATTCAATACTTCTATTTTTGAAAAAGATTATCATTGGAATATCGAACACGATATGTTGGATAGCAGCTTTAATAGCATGTATCGAAGTCTTTTTCAGTTTGCTAAATTTCCTGCTTTTAAAAAAGAATTATTACTCACTATTTCCCCTCCACAAAAACCTGAAGCGTTAGAAATCGTTCCGCCAAAAGAATTAACTGAAGAGCAAAAAGGAATTTTCCAACAAGCTATTTCCGCAAAAGATTACTTCCTACTTTGGGGCCCTCCTGGAACTGGAAAAACGAGTATGATGTTAAAAAACATCGTCAGCTATTTACTGAATGAAACGGATGAAAACCTTTTGTTACTCGCTTACACCAATCGAGCAGTTGACGAAATTTGCGAAGCGATAGAAAGTATTGACCAATTGGCAAAAGAAGAATATTTACGATTAGGTTCAGGACATTCTTGTAATCCAAAATTCAAAGAGCGATTATTTAACAATAAAATTGCAAACATCGTCAATCGAAAAGAATTGCGATCAATTATTAAAAATCATAGAATTTTTGTTTCTACAGTTGCAGGGATTTCAGGTAAGCAGGAGATCATGCAACTCAAAACATTTCACAGAGTTATCATCGATGAAGCTTCGCAAATTCCAGAACCAATGTTGGTTGGATTACTTCCTCATTTTAAAAGATTCCTACTCATAGGCGATCACAAACAATTACCTGCTGTAGTTGTTCAATCGCCTGATGCTTCAAAAATCGAAGATGAAGGTTTACAAAATATTGGTTTGTACAATTTAAGAGATTCTCTTTTTGAAAGGATGTACAAGCGTTGTATGCAAAATAATTGGACTTGGGCATTTGCACGATTGAGTCATCAAGGTAGAATGCATCAAGACATCATGCAATTTCCTTCTGAAAAATTTTATAGCGATTATTTGAAAATTTTACCAAAAGAATCCATTGATAATACTTTCCAAATAAAACCTATAAATTATCAAATTGTAGATAGTAATTCCATCTTGGAAGAAGTGCTATGCGAAAGTAGAATGGTTTTCCTTCCTTCCATCTCTGACCCTTTAAGTAAAACAGGAAAAACCAATGCTAAAGAAGCAAAACTAATTAGTGAAGTCGTCGCCACTTTTCAAAAAATATATCAAAATAATGAATTAGAATTTACGCCAAAGACCTTGGGCATCATTACTCCTTATCGTGCTCAAATTGCTCAAATCAGACAAGCGCTTCAAGAACAATCGATTGATACCAATGCACTCACGATTGATACTGTCGAAAGGTACCAAGGTGGAGCGAGAGATATTATTTTAATTTCACTTTGCACCAATTCCATTAATCAATTAGCTTCTCTTGTTTCGGTATCTGATGAAGGGGTGGATAGGAAGTTGAATGTTGCTTTAACGAGAGCCCGTAATCATCTTGTTATTGTTGGAAATCCCCAAATTTTGAAAGAAAATCACATCTATGCTGCTCTTGTTGAAAATTATTTAAAACCTATATTTTAACTATTAACTTTACGAAAAACGTATTACGATTTTATTTTATTTATTCCTAAGCAAAACATACCTTTGCTATTGAAAACATGACCGTTCCATCATTGGCATTTTATATTAAATAATATTAAAAGTACATTTGTAAAAACTTATAAAAGATGGTTCATTTTTTTATCATCTTTTAGATAAATTAACTCCTGCTCTTTTCAAATTTTCTTATCAAATCAGCATCTACATAAACTAGACACTCCTATTCCAAAATTAGATTTTGGTAATATGTAGTAATACATTTACCAATACGACTAACACATTAGCTTTATTATAAAATAGTATGGCTAACACAATTAATTGATGCAACTTTAGCACCACAAAAAGGGGCTATCCCAAGCACTTCTGTTACACTATTTTAAGATAAAATCGCCTTCATTATTAGGCGATTTTTTTTTATCCCTAAGGAATATTTAGAAGTTTATGAGTTTGTAAACTTAGCCTCCATTGAGGATGTTCGAGGCAATATTTTATGGTGAGTTGTGTATTTTTTTCGGTTTCGTTTCCATCCATAGGTTGGAGAAAAAAATGTTCAAAATCAAATTTTTCAAATAAATCAGGTTCTGCTCCTAGTTGAGGAAATACTAATTTTAATTCATTCCCTTTTTTAAGAATTACTTCAGCTCCTGCCTTTGGACTTACACAAATCCAATCAATTCCTTTGGGTGGAATTTTTGTTCCATTCGTTTCTATTGCAATTTCCAAACCTTGTTTATGAAATGCTTTCACAAGTTTTTCATCTAATTGTAACAATGGTTCTCCGCCTGTACATACCACGTATGGTGTACCTTTATTCATTCCTGCTTCCCAAAGTTCTGCCACTTTTTTAGCCAATTCTTTTGCTGTATATTTTCCACCATTCGTACCATCTGTCCCCCAAAAATCAGTATCACAAAATTGACAAATCGCTTTGCTTCGATCTTCTTCTCTCCCACTCCACAAATTACAACCTGTGAATCTGCAAAACACCGCAGGTCGTCCTGTGTGTGCTCCTTCACCTTGTAAAGTGTAATATATTTCTTTGACTTTGTATTTCATTTTTGTAAAAAATTCTAGATATATTATTTGAGTAGATTGGAATTTTCGAATACTGTTGAGATGGGAACACGGATGAGACGGATGCGGTGGATTAACACGGATTTACTTTTGACGTGTTTGGATTTTTTCTTTTTACGTATTAAGAAAAAAATCCGTGTTAATCCGCCGCATCCGTGTCATCCGTGTTCCCATCTCAATAGTATTCGATACCTAAGTAACAACTGCCGTAACCTCCACTTCCAACAACAAATCAGGATGAATCAACCGACTCACCTCCACCATAGTTGAAGCAGGTTTTATTTTTCCAAAAAACATTCCATGCGCTTTTCCTATTTCTTCCCATTGATCGATATTCGTAACAAACATTTTTGTACGAACCACATCATTCATGGTCGCTCCAGCTTCTAACAATGCTTTTTCAATTTTATCAAAAATAAACATCGCCTGTTCATATGGATTTCCAACTGCAATAATTTCATCGCCATCAGTAGCCGTTGTTCCTGATACTTCGATAATATTTCCAACTCGAACTGCACGTGAGTATCCAACAATATCTTCCCATTTTGTATTCGATGAAATGTTTATTCGGCCCATTGGAATTTATTTTTTTGCAACCAAAATAAAGTAATTAAAAAAGAACTCCTCATTGTATAAAATTGATTGCTCAATCTTACATCCTCTATCCGTCAACATTTTTTTATATTCTTCCAAATCATATTGATGTGGATGTAAAATATCGCCTGGCAATAACCTAAATATTTTTTTAAAAAAACCATAATTATGTGCATCAATCGACACAATCAACGTTCCTCCTTCTTCTGTAAAATCGACCAACTTATCAAAGCACAAATCTAAATCTGCTACATGATTAATTGCATTGAGACAAAATACTTTGTCGTATTTTTTTTGAGGGGAAAAAGCTTCTAGGGACTCGCTATAAAATCCAATATTAGGATATTGATCTTTTGAAAAATGCGCTAACTTATCTTCATAATCTTGCAAAAGCGGATCCATTGCATCCGTTTGATATTCCTCCAAAATCATAAAAATTCCAGCAGGACCACAACCTGCATCTAGCACTTTATCCGTTTTGGAAAAACTTAAATTCAACTTAGACAAAAGTGTTTCCCAATAGTTTTTTTTCCAAACTAAATAATCAGCCTTGGGTTTCTTTTTTAAATAATTTTGCCACCAACGAATCTCAGCAGCTTGAGCAATTTTCCAACGTAAACTCATAATTTTTTGACGGTTTACGGTGGACGGTGGACGGTGGACGATTCTCCTCTTGACGGACTCACAATATTTTGAATCCGTCAAGCGAAGCGTCCGCCTACCGTCCACCGTCCACCGTTTTAAAAAAAACAAAGGTAGATAAATTAATGTTTCTAGTTTAACTTCGTAGATTTGATTTTGATTGACATTTAAATTTTCATTTTGATAAAATATGTTATTAACTGAAGGAACAAAAGTACGGTTTAAGAATACAGGTGATGAAGGAGTGATTACTTTCATTATCAATGCTGAAATGGTCAATGTCCTATTGGATGAAGACGATATGGAAATCCCTGCTTTTATTGAAAATCTGGAGCGAATCCAAGATATTCCACGTCCTAATCAAATTCCGATTAAAGCAAAATTTGTTACGCCTAAAAAAGTTCCTGCACCTCCTACTCCACCTCAAACTGACATTGATTCGCAATATCATATTTTAAAAAGTTTAGGAATTCAACTAGCATTCGATCCTGAAACTCAATTGGATGGAGTGACGACTAATTATCAAATTTATTTGTTAAATGACACTCGATATGATGCTTTATTTTCTTTTAAAATAGAAATGCAAGGCACAACAGCTCGTACGCTCAATGGTAAAATTAATAGCGTTTCTTATGTACATTTAGGAGAAATGAAATTTAGTCAACTCAACGAATCCCCAAAAGTAGATATTGAATGTTGGCAAATCACAACGGAAGGTACAGGTACTAAAAAATCAAAATCTATTAAAATTAAACCAAAGCAATTTTTTAAAAATATCAGAACGGCTCCTTTACTCAACAAACAAGTGCATTGGTTTCAAGTCTTTGAGAATTTTGATAAAACCGATAAACCTGTCGAGGATGATTTAAAAACCTACACGCAACGAAATGCACGAAAACCAAAAAAACCAGATTCAAATTATCGAAGAGTAACTGGTGCTGATCCAATGGAAGTTGCCAACTTCAATAATGAAATTGATCTCCACATCGAAAACCTAACAAACAATTTCCGTAAATTAAGCAATGCTGAAATTTTAAGAATCCAACTTTCTCATTTTGATTCTTTTATAGAAAAAGCTTTACGAATGGGCGTAGGAAGTGTTTTTGTAATTCATGGATTAGGCAAGGGAAAATTAAAAAACGAAATCGCCACCAAACTCATTAACCACCCTCACGTCAAAACTTTTAAAAATGAATATCATCCAAAATATGGATTCGGTGCAACAGAAGTTATTTTTTAACGGTGAACGTTGAACTGTGAACGGTTAATCAATATCGGTGAGTCACAATAATATTGATTCACAATTATTGATTAAC
>CAKZSH010000090.1 GCA_937918905.1 uncultured Saprospiraceae bacterium | reverse complement strand
CCCTTAATCGACCTGAAAAATTCAACAGTATTATTAGAGAAATTGCACTTGCCATGCAAAATTTTCTCAAAGAATGTGAAGCAGATCCTGAAGTAAGATGCATTGTCATCACAGGAATGGGCAAAGCATTTTGCGCAGGTCAAGACCTTAAAGAAGCAACTGACCCTGAAGGACTTTCAATCGAAGAGATTGTCAATCAACACTACAATCCTATTATCAAAAAGATTAGAGAAATTGAAAAACCTGTTGTTGCAGCCGTCAATGGAGTCGCAGCAGGAGCAGGTGCTAATCTAGCTTTGGCATGTGATATTGTCATTGCAAAAGAATCCGCATACTTCCTTCAAGCATTTAGCAAAATAGGTTTGATTCCAGATAGTGGAGGGACTTATACATTACCTCGTTTAGTTGGTTTGGCTCGTGCTACGGCTTTGACTTTTTTAGGGGAAAAAGTGTACGCAAAAGACGCCGTTGCAATGGGGATGATTTACAAAGCAGTTGAGGATAATCAACTCAAAGAAGAAACGCTAAAGCTAGCTTCTAAATTAGCAAAACTCCCCACTCGTGCTTTAGGATTAACCAAATTGGCACTCAACAAATCATTGTCCAATGACCTTTCTACTCAACTCATGGTCGAAGAGCAGTTACAATCCAATGCTTCACATACCGCAGATTATGCAGAAGGCGTTGCTTCATTTTTAGAAAAAAGAAAACCTGAATTTAAAGGAGAGTAGTAGGATTTGAGTATTGAGATATTACGTATTACCGAATCTCAATACCCAATACCAATATCTCAATACTAAAAAAAACAATTATGAAAATAGGCGTACTAGGATGTGGCTCAATGGGAAGCGGTATCGCACAAGTGGCAGCTACAGCAGGGCATGAAGTAATTCTTTTTGATAACAATAAAGATGCATTAAAACGTGCAAGTCAAAAATTACAAAAGATCCTCAATAGGCTGGTAGAAAAAGGTCGAATAGATGATGCTACTGCAAAAGCTATTTTTGGAAGAATATACATGGTCAATAATATGAAAGCCTACAAAGATTGTGGACTTATCATTGAAGCCATCATAGAAAATTTAGAAATCAAAAAGTCTGTTTTTCAAAAACTAGAAAAGATCGTTAGCGACGATTGTATATTAGCATCCAACACTTCTTCTCTTTCCATTGCTTCGATTGCAGCTGCCTGCGAAAAATCAGATCGAGTTATCGGAATCCATTTTTTCAACCCTGCTCCGTTAATGAAATTAGTGGAAATTATTCCTGCCGTACAAACCGCAAATGAAGTGTTAGAAAAATCCAAAAACTTAATTGACAATTGGGGAAAACTAACTGTAGTGACCAAAGACACTCCTGGTTTTATTGTCAATCGAGTCGCACGACCTTTCTACGGTGAGGCTTTGCGAATACTGGAAGAAGGCATTGCTGATGCACCTACGATTGACTGGGCGATGACTGAAATTGCTGGTTTTCGAATGGGCCCATTTACCCTCATGGATTACATTGGTAACGACATTAACTATACCGTTACCGAAACTGTTTTCAAAGCTTTTTACAATGATCCTCGATACAAACCAGCTTTTACTCAAAAGCGATTGGCAGAAGCAGGTTACCTTGGTAGAAAGTCTGGAAAAGGATTTTACGACTACTCCGAAAGTGCTCAAAATCCTGCACCTAAAAAAAATAAAAGATTAGGTAAAAGCATTGTTAACCGAATCATACTCATGTTGATTAATGAAGCTGCGGATGCTTTATTTTGGCAAATTGCTTCAAAGGAAGACATCGATATTGCCATGACCAAAGGTGTCAATTATCCTAAAGGATTATTGCAATGGGCTGATGAAATTGGAATTTCAAAATGCGTCAAAGGTCTAGATAATTTATACAAAGAATACGGGGAAGATCGGTATCGTTGTAGCCCACTTTTGAGAAGGATGGCAAAACAAGGAAAGACTTTTTATAAAAAGAAAAAACGAGTTTGAAATCAATTTTTTCAATCAAAATCAAAATGACAATGGAAAATCTTATATTAAAAAAATCAGGATACAAAACCCATATAAATTAAGGCTCTATTCCTATTAAAACTAATGGGACAGCAGGCACACCTCTTCCTTGTCTTGCTAAGTCATATAGTGCTCCTTCATAATATCCAGGTCCGGAAGACATTTCTATTTGCATAGATTTCATTGGAAGTATCTCAACACCAACTTCTATTGTATTACCAACATAAAAAGCAAGATGCTTCACAAATAAATCATAAGCTATAAAACTATACTTTCCAAATTGAACTTCTACTGCAATTCTTTTTTTTACAAAATCAGTTTGATTATAGGATCTAATTGGTGTTTTGCCATTAGCTTCCATAACCTTTTTTTGTTCCTCCGCATCTAAGTGCATAGTTTTACTTATAAGATCATAATCATCCGTAACCCAATAATTTGTTCTGCTCTCAAACCATCCTAAATTTTCAAAATCTTCTTTAATTCTGTTATTAAGGTCCGTTGGACTGAAGAGTTTTTTCCCCTTCATTGTTTTTTCTTTACTAATTTTAGTCTTGAAAAGATTTGCATCAACATTATCAATAACTTCTGTAATTTCTTTCCACATATCTTTTTGGTGATATTGAATCCATTCAAATCCATTTAGATGGGAATACATTGCTCCTATTTTCATTTGCTAAATAATTTTTGATTTAAGCTTGAAAGAAAATAGAACCCAATCAATATACTCTTACTATTCAATTCTATTTTTTTATTTTCTTCATTTAATATAGATTTAACAAGACTAGTTTCCTTATTTGTTAAATCTGCATTTTCTATAATTTTTTCAACGCAATTACCAACATCATCTAGAAAATTGAAAACATCATTATTTAACTGTGACGATGTCCATTTGGCTTGAAGGCTATCAGAGTTAATAGATTTATAATCTTTTTCTATTTTTTTTACAAAATCTGTAAAAATCTCATTCTTAGTAGTGTTAACGATTGGTGCCAAAGAATTTTTGATTTCTTTATCTAATGCTATTTGTTTTATATTTTTTGAATTGCCATAAAAGAATTTAAATGACCAAGGGATTTTCTCTGATTTGGGATCATTAGAAAGTTCAAACCGCACTCCACTCCCATATCTTAAATTAGGAACTGCAAACTTAAATTTCCTTTTTGAAGGATATTTTCTTTTAGGCAGTCCTAAGTTTGATTCAAATCCGATATACTCAGGTTGAGTATGGTAATAACTAGAAGATTTAGGAGAAGTCAGTTTATCAACAGAAACTTCTTTCATACTTTGAAAGATATAATAAGTTAAAATAGGAGGTACAGCATTTCCTATCATTTTAAATTTAGAATTCAAAGTTCTACCATAAAATTGATAGGTAATAGGAAAACCTTGAATGACACCTCTTTCTCTAACATTCAACCTTCTATAACCTGATTCGGACTTAACAATTATACTTTCTCTTGAGACACGAGTGCATGTTGCTGTTACGGTTCTACTTGGTCGATCAAGCCTATCAGGAAATGACATTTTGTTATAAACAGGATGAAATGTTTTAGAATCTCTATTTATTCTTTCTTCTTGATTTGTTAAATCAACTTCATTCTTAAGTTCTGTAACTTCCTTCCTAGATAGTTTATATCCATAGTTGGGGTCTATAATTGTTTTCTTATTTTTTAAGGAGTCTAATACTTCTCCAAATGTTACAATATTTATGTTCTTTTTATATGAATCAAAAAGATCAAAAGGAAAGTCTCCAGCTATCATTCTTTTTCGATTCTGAGGAACACCATACTCTGAAGAGTCTACAACCTTTATTACTTTGACTAGCTTCTTAAATCGTTTTAAAGATCCCTCATTAATTTCATATTCTAAAATTTTTGCGACTCGAGGAACATTCTCCATTGCCCAGTATTTCGGCTTTAAATGTTCTACAATTTCTAAGAATTTATGAATGTCTATTAGTCCATCAACTATATCTCCATTCCCTCCTTTATTTGCATAAGAAAATTGAGTGCATGGTGGGCTACCAACAACAAAATCAATCTTATGATCAAACTTCATGTTTTTCACATCTATCTCTCTTATGTTGATTTCTTTATGGTTGGTATCAAAGTTTAAATTGTGAGTCTGATTTGCCTCATTCCACCACTCATAAGATGCGACATTTTTAACATTGGACAATTTCATTCCCATTGTCCAACCACCTATTCCACTATAAAGATCAATTGCGTATTTCATGATGACAAATATAGTGATTGTCTTTTTAAATTGGTAACCAAAACAAACAATTTGTTTTTTGTTTAATTAAAAACAAACAGAATATTATGATTTTATATTTGGATTGTATGTTTGATAAAACACACTTCCCAACCCCACTATTCCAAAACAAACCACCAATGCAATTATTGCACTATCAAAACCAAATAATAACTCGTCAGGAATTTTTAATTGTAAAAATCGGTTGAACTCTGATATAAATGGGAATATAGTATGAGTTGGTTTTTAGCCGCAGATTTACGCTGACTTGTCATGACTACCGAAAAACGTGTTCAAGAAAAGTCATGACAAGTCAGCGTAAATCTGCGGCTAAAAACTAACTCAATTTCTTCATCAACAAAGCAGTCGTCGCCTTCGGTTCTGCCTTCCCTTGCGAACTCCGCATCACTTGCCCCATAAAAAATCCCATTAAGTTCTTTTTCCCTTTTTTATACGCAGCCACTTTATCTGGGTTTTTTTCTAACACTTCATTTACAATTTTTTCTAAAAAATCCTCATCAGCAGATTGTAAAATATTGAGCTCTTCTGCTAAAGCATCAGGAGTTTTTTCAGGGTGCTCAATTAGTTTTGGAAATAATCTTTGGTAAGCAATAGAGCTACTTACCTTTCCACTTTCAATTAATTCTACAAATGCAGGTATTGAATCTGTTGGAATTGGAAAATCTGAAATGGTGATTTTATTATCATTACACCATGGTTTGATTTTATTGATAATCAAATTGGCAACCGATTTATAATGCTTCGTATTTTTCGATATATCTAAAAAATAAAGAGCCGTAGCTTTTTCCTCCGTCAAGATTTCTGTATCGTAAACAGACAATTGAAATTCGGAAGTGAATTGTTGGAATAATTCATTTGGGAGTGGAGGCATTTGTTTTTTCACCTCTTGAATGTATGCCTCCGTCAAAACAATTGGAGGTAAATCTGGTTCTGGAAAATATCGGTAATCGTGTGCATCTTCCTTTTGTCGAAGTGGTGAAGTTGTTCCAGTAGCAGGATCAAAGTTTAAAGTATTTTGTTGAACACTTCCACCTGCTTCCATAATATCAATTTGCCGTTTTTGTTCAAACTGAATTGCCTGCCGAGCAAAACGCATCGAGTTCATATTTTTTACCTCACATCGTGCATTAAGTTGAGTATCTCCTTTTTTTCTAACACTCACATTACAATCACATCGCAAAGACCCTTCTTCCATATTTCCATCCGAAACTTCCAAGTAACGAACTAGCTGTCGCATCCCACTCATAAACGCATCCACTTCTTCAGGCGAACGTAAATCTGGTTCTGTTACAATTTCCAATAACGGAACTCCCGCTCGATTCAAATCAATCAAAGAATGTTTAGGATCAATATCATGGATGGATTTTCCAGCATCTTCTTCCATATGAATATGATGTAAGCGAATTGTTTTCCACTCCTCTCCTACTTTCACTTTTAATGCTCCGCCTATGCAAATTGGTTCTTTGTCTTGGGTAATTTGATATCCTTTAGGTAGGTCAGCGTAGAAATAATTTTTTCGATCAAATGCATTTCGAGGATTTATTTTACAACCCAAAGCCAATCCTAATCGAACTGCAAACTCCACTTGTTTTTTATTCATTTTAGGCAACGTACCTGGATGTCCAAGAGAGACAACACTTATATGAGTATTGGGATCAGCTCCAAAGGTCGTATCATCGCCACAGAAAGCTTTACTTTTAGTAGCCAATTGGACGTGAACTTCAAGGCCTATGACTGTTTCGTAATTATCGTAAACGCTCATGATTTTTTTAATAGGTAAAAGGTTATTTTGAAAATGTAAAAGTAAAGAATCGAATGGAGAATGTAAAACTGTAATATTTGAACCACAAGAAGAGATAAGTAATTTAAAATAACACAAAACTTACAATTCCAATAATTGAAATGCAAATCGAAAGCAAAATAAAATAACTAATAAAAATGAAAAATGCCTTAAATAAAGTTTTTATCCAACTCTGCCGATAAACAATTTTCAGAGCAGCGAAAGTATAAATTGAAATGGCTAGCAAAATCCAAGGAACGGTACTCCCTTCAATCTTGATTTTTTCAAAATATTGTAAAGCCAAAAGTATTATACCCATCAATAACACAAATGAATGGGTATGAAAAAGAAAAACTAGATGTTCTACATAAAATTTTGATCGTCTAACATATAATAATTTGAATACCAATGCTAATGAAGGAATCAAAAGCAATAACATCCAAGTCAAATTTCCAATCAAGGTAGTAATTAGTGAACGTGGATTTTTAGTCAGTTTATAACCTTGTTTAAAAATAATCTGATCAGCAAATTTTTCGATTTTATATTTAGAAATTATACTATCTGCCGATAAGAGATCAAAATCAGCATTCCTAATTCTAAAATGACTTCCTTCCCATAAAGTAAAGTTAGTGGAATCTTCACGCAGGGTGGTATCTCGAAGTGCTCGAGTTAATACTGAATCTAATTGTATTTTGACTTCAGGAGAAACCTCATCTGGTAATCTACTTTTGATATCCTCAACTTCAGCAACTATTTCCTCTTTGGTTTTTGTATTAGTATCGGTATTAAAAAAGCTACCTGAAATATCTTCACCTTCTAAATTTTTTCTTACCAATAAACTCATCATCGCAAAAAACAAAATCGCACTCCCAATAAACAACCTCGAAGGTGTTGCAAAACTTTTATGTTTCCCTTTAAAAAACTCATTAGTTAACTTCCCTGGGATGAAAAGTCCCAACGAAGTTTTAAAAAACTTAGAATCAATATTGAAAATACTTTCAAACGCATCTTTTACAAAATCAAAAATAGGAATCCTTCCATCTGTATTTTTTTGACTACACTTTGGACAATACAAGGATCGTTCAGGCATTTCTGTCTGACAATTACGACACGTTGTATTATCGAAAGTGTATTTCATGAACTGTGAACTGTGAATAAATAGTTTAACTTAAAAAAAAACGGGGTCGGAACTACGTCCCTCAAAAATCTTGTGTTAAAATTGTCTACAAACAGGGGCAGTCCTAACGGACTTTTAAGAAAAGCCCAGAGGGCTGTCCTCCCGATTATTCGCATACGCGTCAACTTAATTTTTTAATATATGTTCGTAAAGTGCCAGAGGCACGAAATATTGGTAGAAAATAAGCTGTAAATGTATTGTTAGTCCCAGAGGGCCGACATATAATTCTTAATTATTCTAAAATTCAAATTTATATGTCGTTCCTCTGGAACTCTTTTATTTTCCTTTCCATATTATTTTTCTACCAATATATCATTCCACTGGGACTAAAGTATTGAAAATCAATTTATTATACATAGGTAGTTCTTAAGTTGACGCGTATGCGATTATTCGGGACAGATGATTTGCTAAAAAAATAAATTAAGAGACGTAGTTCCGTCCCTAATTCTTTTCACTTGAACTGTTGATTCGCATTTTATGTGAATTAGTTAATTGGTTCGCTTTGCTATTGGTTTATCAGGTGAATGCGAATAAAAACAGGAAGTAAATATTTTCGATCACAATAAGACCTAATCAACCAATAGCAAAGCGAACCAATTAACTATTCAACTTTTAACAAAACCACCTAGAGCCAACAAACTTAAGTTAAGGTTACAATTCTATTTAAAACCATTTCAATTAATTTTTGAACGACTACCTTTGGTTGTTGGCTAAATTCATTGGTTACTCGATTGGCTAATATTGCATTAAAAGATATGGCTCGATGACCCAATAAGTTAGCTAATCCATAAATCCCAGCAGTTTCCATTTCAAAATTTGTACATCTAAGATCGCTATAAGAAAAATCATGAAGGTTTTCTAACAATTCATTTACAGCTAAATTTCCCCTTAAAATTCTTCCTTGTGGCGCATAGAAACCTGGGCAAGTAATTGTAATTCCTTGATGAAAATCGAAAGCCAATTGTTGAATAAGGTTTTCACCTGCTGCTGCAATATATGGTCGGATTGGAAAATTAGTTTTACTTGAAACATTTTCCATAAAGTGAAGAAAAGTCATATGCTCATCAGCATTATTTTTAAAATCATAATAATGTAATAAGCCATCCAAACCAATCCCATATTTTGACACTAAAAATTGATCTACGGGAATGTCTTGTTGCAATGCTCCAGAGGTTCCAATTCGAATAATATTTAAAGAGGTGAGTTCTGTTTTTTCAACTCTATTTTTGAGATCAATATTGACAAGTGCATCCAATTCATTTAAGACAATATCAATATTATCAGTTCCGATTCCAGTAGAAATTACACTTAAACGTTTTCCCTTAAAAATACCTGTATGGGTTACAAATTCTCTTTTTTGGACTTTGCATTCTATTTCATCAAAGTAATTTGAAACCATCGCAACTCGATCAGGGTCACCAACTGTAATAATCGTTTGAGCTAATTGTTCGGGTAATAAATTAAGATGGTAGATGCTGCCATCAGGGTTAAGGATTAATTCTGATGGAGGGAAATTTTTCATATTGAATATTATTGGATTAAAATGACAGATTAAATTAAACCGTTTTGCGAAATTATAATTTTATTTGCAAAATACTTTTTTATAATCCCTGATTGTAACTGAAAAGTTGTTGAATAAAACTAGAATACGCTTCTTTCAATTTCTTTAACCAATAAAATTATCATGAGAAAAATTTATCATTTAGCCAGTTGTTCTACTTGTCAAAGAATTATAAAAGAATTAAATGGGCTGGAAGGTTTTGAAATGCAAAATATAAAAGAGGAAAAAATGAATGCCAGTCAAGTGGATGAAATGAAAAAGAAAACTGGATCATACGAATCATTATTTAGTCGTAGAGCTATGAAATATAGAGCAATGGGATTAAATGAAAAATCATTAACCGAGAAAGATTATCGCAAACTTATCATTGAGGAATATACTTTTTTAAAACGCCCTGTGATATTTATTGATGATGAGATTTTTGTAGGCAATTCAAAGAAAGTAGTGCAAGCAGCTAAGGTGAAATTGGGACTTTGAGCATATTTTGTTCGCAACATCGGTAAAATAATTAATGAAATCTAACCAACTTAAAATGGTAGAAAAAAAAGAAATAACATTATTCTTCCAAAACCTCCAAGATGATATTTGTCATCAATTGGAAGGGGCAGATGACAAGGGGAAATTTATGCAAGACCTCTGGGAAAGAGATGGGGGAGGAGGAGGAAGAAGTCGAGTTATAGAAGGACAACATATTGAAAAAGGTGGTGTGAATTTTTCTGCTGTACATGGAACACTTCCTGAAAAAATTAAAAATGCTTTACAGATTAATGAGGGCGATTTTTTTGCGACAGGTGTAAGCATAGTTCTTCATCCTCAAAATCCTTTAGTGCCTATCATTCATATGAATGTTCGGTATTTTGAAATGTCAACTGGACAATGGTGGTTTGGAGGAGGTATTGATTTGACGCCTCATTATGTAGTGAAAGAGGAAGCCAATTTTTTCCATCAGCATTTGAAAAAAACTTGTGATGACCATGACTCCTCTTATTATCCTAAGTTTAAGAAATGGGCTGACGATTACTTTTTTATCAAACATAGAAATGAGACACGTGGAATAGGAGGTATCTTTTTTGATCGATTGAATGAACAAGATGGTTTTGATAAAAGAAGTAGATTTGATTTCGTAAAAGCTGTGGGGAATTCCTTTTGTCCTATTTATTTACATCTTTTTAATAAAAATAAAAACAATACATTTACAAAAAAACAAAAGGACTGGCAATTATTGAGAAGAGGTCGGTACGTAGAGTTTAATTTGGTTTGGGACAAAGGAACTAAATTTGGTTTAGATACGAATGGAAGAACAGAATCTATTTTAATGAGTCTGCCGCCAAATGTGAATTGGAAGTATAATTTTAAACCTGAAAAAGGAGGCGAAGAAGAAAAAACTTTAAACTTATTAAGGAAAGGAATAGATTGGGCTGAGGATAATTTTGAATTTTAGCCGCAGATTTACGCTGATTTTTTATGATTTTCGAAAAACGCGTTATAGAAAAAATCATAAAAAATCAGCGTAAATCTGCGGCTAAAATTCAAAATTATCAATGGCAAAGAATAGTCAAAGGAGCAATTGTAATTACA
>CAKZSH010000089.1 GCA_937918905.1 uncultured Saprospiraceae bacterium | reverse complement strand
CTTTAAATCTCTGCATCTCAGCTCATTTTTATTTTAATAAAAATCCTCCGCGACCTCAATAAGTTATTCGACCAACTCTGTGTCTCAGCGACTCAGCGTTCAATACTCAATATATTTTCGAAACTAGATTATTATATTTTTTGGGTAAGGGAGTAGGAATTAAATAACCTACTCCCTTACATCAGTTTGTAAATAATATTTTTTGTTTTTTTAATTACATTTTTTTCTTAAAAATCATTATCAAATTTTAACTTTAAGAATGAATAATAAATCTTTCGACTGGAGAAAATACTTACTTGAATTTTTAGTTATTTTTATAGGAATCACTTTAGCATTTGCTTTGGATAGATGGAATGAAAATCGGAAAGAAATTCGATCCGAATCTAAAATCCTAGCAGAAATGAAACATGGTCTAACTTTAGACTTACAAGATGTAAATGAAAATTTAAAAGGCCATCATGCAGGCATCAGATCCTGCGATTATTTTAGATCATTAATCAATAATGAGCCAGTAAAAAATGATTCTTTACATTTTTATTATTTCATGCTATGGAGAGATTTTATTTCCATACAAAATAAGACAGGCTATGAATCTTTAAAAGCTAAAGGACTAGAATCAATCCGCAATGATTCTTTACGATTTAATTAATTCAAATATATGATTTTGAATTTGAAATTATTGAAAAGCTAGAAGAGCAATATTCTGAAATGCAACTCAATACAGCTTACTTCCATCCTATCAATGATTTACTCGCCGAGTATATGGTTTTTGATGACAATGGAGAATTAGTCAGTATCAACCAACCTATCCAATTATCTAAAAAAGATAAAAACAGGTTACTGAGTTTCTTACGAAGAATAAAAGGTGCGAGAAATTATCGCCTTAGATTCTACAATGGAATTCGTGGAAAAATAGAAAAACTCATCAAAGAAATTGAAAAGGAGTTGTAAGGACGGACGCTTCGCTTGACGGTTGACGGTCGTTCGCTGTGCTCACTTGACGGACGCTGTGCTTGACGGGTTCTATAATTTTGATTCACGCAATATTGACCGTCAAGCGAAGCGTCCGTCAAGTGAGCGCAGCGAACGACCGTCAACCGTCAAGCGAAGCGTCCGTCCTCCACGTGTCTTTAAAATTTTACGTACCTTTGCATTCTTTTTAATAATTCCCAGACGAAGGTGTCTTTTGAGGGAGAAAATAGAAGTTAATGAGATTTGAAGATTTGGAATTAATCAACCCCATATTAAAAGCCTTAAAAAAGAAAAACTACACAGAACCTACACCAATTCAAGCCCAAGCGATTCCACTCGTTTTAAAAAGAAATGACGTTTTAGGTTGTGCACAAACGGGTACTGGAAAAACAGCAGCTTTTGCCATTCCTATCATCCAACTGATTCATAGAATTGAAAGTAAACAGCAAAATAATCGTAAACCCGTAATACGATCTTTGATTGTTACGCCTACTCGTGAATTAGCGATTCAGATTGATGAAAATATCCAAGCTTACAGCGAACACACTATGGTCAAGCACACCGTAATATTCGGTGGTGTCAAACAATTCAAACAAGTCGAAAGACTTAAAAAAGGGGTACATATTTTGGTAGCGACTCCAGGACGATTATTGGATTTAATTTCGCAAGGTTATATTAGTTTGGATACCGTTAAGGTTTTCGTTTTGGATGAAGCGGATCGAATGTTGGATATGGGTTTTATCAATGACATCAAAAAGTTATTGAAACTACTTCCAGAACAAAGACAGTCGTTATTTTTCTCAGCAACAATGCCAAACAATATCGTAAAGTTGGCCAACAACATTTTAACTAATCCTAAAAAAATTGAGGTAGCTGCAGTTTCATCTGCTGCTGAAACGATTCAACAGTATCTCTACTATACCAATCGAACGACTAAAAAAGATTTACTTTTTCATATCCTAAAAGATAGAGATATTGACCAAGCCCTACTTTTTGCTAGAACGAAAAGAGGTGCTGATCGAATTGCTCGTTATCTCAAAAAAGGAAATGTCAAGTCGGCTGCCATCCATGGGGACAAAGCACAAAATCAAAGACAAAGAGCTTTAAAAGATTTTAAAGCTGGAAAGCTTAGAGTTTTAGTTGCTACTGATATTGCCGCAAGAGGAATTGACATTAGTAAGTTGAGGTACGTCATCAATATGGATGTTCCAAATATCGCAGAAACTTATGTTCACCGTATTGGACGATCAGGACGTGCTGGAGAGGAAGGAGTTGCCATTTCGATTTGTGAACCAGAAGAGAATCTATACATCAGAGATATTGAAAAATTGATTAAGAAAAAAATAACCGTGATTGAAGATAATCCATTTCCTCAAACAGAACGTCCAATGACGGAAAGAGAAAAAAAGGAATGGAATAAAGAAAAAGCGAGACGCAAACAAGAGTTTTTTGCAAATCGAAAAAAAGCAGGGGGTCAACGAAGACGGTAAAATTCTTAATGATTGGCGACTCGAATCACGAATCCAATTTAGAATAGTTTTTAATAATAATTTAAAAAAATAGTCATTTATGAAGTTATCATAAATGACTATTTTTATTGGATGAAGCATTCAAGGGCTGACTTTAAAAATTAGACTTTGACTTAAAAAAATCTCATAAGTCAAGGCTTGACTTTTCAAGTCAAACCTTGAACTCGTGTACACATTTATAAAAAACAAAAACAGCTCTATGAAAAATTTACTCGTCTTTACCTTACTTTTTCTTTTTGGATGCAGCACTCCACAAAATGAATTTACCATCAAATACCAACCTCAAAAATTCAAAATTGATTTGCTAAAAACCACTCAGGTTATGACTAAAAAAGGATTAAAGATTAATTTCAATCAAGAGGTGATTGATCGTATTTATGGATTGACTAGCACTTATAATATTGAAGTACAAGTTCATGAATTTTACAGACTTGAAGATTTTATTTTGAATAATTTAGAAACCATTACTACCGATGGAGAAATTTTGGAATCAGCGGGTATGTTTAAAATTGATTTACTTTATGGTGATGATTTTAAAATCGATTTGGAAAATGCAGAAGGGATGTCTTTGAGTATTCCGTATACTTTTGACAGAGAAGCCTATGATTTTAAAACATTCGATGGTAACATTGCAAATGGAATGATACGATGGGAAAATCCAAAAGATATTTCACCAGAACAATTTTTAGCAGAAGATGACACTATAGGTTTTGATATATATCATTCTGAGATTTCAAGTTTTTTCAACTTTGAGATGGAAACTTTAAATTGGATAAATGTAGACAGATTTTTAAAACTTGGAGATGAAAATTTAGCAACAGTAAGTATAACTATGGAAAACGATTACGAGATTTTATCATCTGGTATTTTTATCGAAGGCACTCAAAGTTACCTTGGGCTCTCTGCTGAAAATATTAATAACAAAACACTTGCTTCTAGCATTAAACTTCCAATAGATGAATCAATTGTTGTTGTAGCATTTGTGACCGATGGAAAAGATTATTTTGTTGCAGATGAAGAAGCCGTTGTAGGAAAAACAGATCAAGTAAAATTGAGTTTTGAAAAAATTCCAAAAGAAGAAATATTAGCAAAATTCAAAGGTCAATAATATTTTTTTTTCACAAAGAGGAATTAAGAATAGTCATTAAAATGCTTAAATTTATTTTTACAAAATAAACTAACAAAACATGAGACCATACATCCTAGCAGAAACCAATTGGCAACATCTCAAAGATGCTAAATTCGATTTAGCCATTCTCCCTTGGGGGGCAACCGAAGCACACAATTATCATCTACCCTACGCTACCGATGTGATTGAGTCTGATTACATTGCAGCCGAAGCCGCTCGAATTGCTTGGGAAAAAGGATCAAAACTGATCGTCCTTCCTACCATTCCATTTGGAGTCAATACTGGACAAACAGATATTCACCTCGACATCAATCTTCATCCAAGCACTCAAATGGCAATCCTTTCAGATGTCATTGAAGTCCTAAATCGGCAAGGCATTTATAAACTTTTGATTTTTAATAGTCATGGTGGAAATAATTTTAAACCACTCGTAAGAGAGCTTGGAGTAAAATATCCAAAGATGTTTATTTGCTTCTCCAATTGGTTTAAGTCATTGGATAAAAATAAATATTTTGACAATCAAGGGGATCACGCTGATGAAATGGAAACCAGTTTGATACTTCATCTCAAACCTGAATTGGTTTTACCAAGAGAAACTTGGGGAATGGGAAAAGATAAAAAATATAAAATCAAAGCCTTCTCTGAAGGTTGGGTTTGGGCAGAACGAAAGTGGTCGCAAATCAGCGAAGATACAGGAGTTGGAAATCCATTGTTGGCGACGAAGGAAAAAGGCGAACGATTTTTCAAAGATGTAACTGAAAAAATGGCGAAGCTTTTTGTAGATATTTGCAATGCGGATATTGAGGACTTATATGAATAACTAAACTTTTAGACGCATCATTTTTATTATTTTTGGTTCATAATTAGTTTTCATTTAAAATGAGTTAAAATGAAATTAAAACGTATTCATCTTTTCGAAATTGAAGACCAAAGTTGGTTTCCCGATTGGATAAGAAACTGTATGACCAAACTGATAGTTGTCATGCATGGATTGATTGGCACTAAAAATGATCTTGCGGACTTGGTTGCCAAAGTTTTAAAACAAACGAATTCCAAAAAAATTATTGACTTGTGTTCAGGTGGTGGTGGGCCCATGATTGATGTCATGAAAGTTCTAAATGAAAAACATGGGATAAAAAATATTCCACTTACTTTAACAGACCTTTATCCTAATAAAGAATTTGCTCATCATATCAATCAACAACAAAATCCCAACCTTACTTACCAGCTCGATCCCGTTGATGCGACTCAAATACCTGCTGAAGAAAAAGGATTGCGGACGATGATTTGTAGTTTTCATCATATGCGACCTGAAGTAGCAAAACAGATTTTAGCAAATGCTCAAAACGCTCAACAACCTATTTGCATTTTTGAAATAAGTGATAATAGTGCGCCTGTTTTTGCTTGGATAATTGCCTTTCCTATCAATTTTATCATGTGTCTTTTTGTAACATTAAAAGTTCGCCCGATGACTTGGCAACAAATTTTATTCACCTATTTAATTCCAATTATTCCATTGTGCTTTGCATGGGATGGGGCTATTTCTAATTCACGAACTTATACCATTAAAGATATGGAGACACTTATTCAGTCTCTCCCACCCTCCAATTATAAATGGGAACCTGGTTCGATTCCAGGAAAGCCTACTGCTAAATTGTACCTTATTGGAACTCCTAATTAATGAATAATTTAGAATCAAATTTCCAAACTAAATTACAATCCGTCAATTTTAATTTGGTCGAACACTAAGCTACAACAACTTCAATCCAATAAACAACTAAGGCAACTGCTGTAAAATCTCTTGAGGTTTTAAATAATGGAATTTCTTAAAATCTTTATACTCTGGAGAAGCTTTAGAATCTTCCAAAATATATTGATAGGCATGATATAATTTTTTTCCTAAACCCCTTTCCAAAGTAATTTTATCGATCCCTCTTTCATAACTTCTGATGCTATGCGCATTGATATAAAATGCTCCAGTCAAAATCAATTGCCCCAAACTTTTCGTTTCAAAATCTAAAATATGCGCCAATTCATGTCCTAAAATTCCCACTTGCCCCTCCTCTGGTAATTCATCAAATGGTACTTCACAATCTGCAGAATTATTAAAAATGATTTCATACCTTCTTTCGTAATCTGTATTGAAAAAACTTGAAACAATGGGACGTGCTGCCATGGTTGTTCCAATTTCTTTAGTCTTAAATTCAATATGAATCCCCTTTAGTTCTGGATAGTAAGACAATGCTTTTAAGCATTTCTCCTTATACTTATTGATAAAAATTTTATTTTTTTCCATATCGAGATTCACTCGATTGGTGATTGGTTCTTTTTCTAAAACGTACGTCAGATATTCTCTTGGAATAAATAGGCAGGCAAATAAAAATAAAATTAAATATCGTTTTCTCATCACGGGATTATTTTAAATATAAAGAAAGGGCGGGAACAAATATTATATGTAAGACTCTTTATTTTTTGAATGTCACAAACTTTAAGTCTTAGTTAACTTTTACTATCCAAAATGCTTGCCTAATTTTAATTTGGAAGAGAATCAAATATATTTTGAGGTATTTTAGCCACGGTCTTTGACGAACCTTACTCTAACATATTATGACTTTTCACGAACTCCTGAATTTTCCTTTGGAAAATTTTCAACATGATTCGTATTTTCCAAAGAGAAATAAAAAAGTCGAAAAACATTAGAGTAAAGTCCGTCAAGGTCCGTGGCTAAATGGTGGCTTTATTTTAAAACCAAATTGATCGACAAATCAAATTCATCATAAATAGTTTTATCTCCCAAATTATCAATAAAACTACCTGAGCCATATTGTACATTAAATTCAGATCGATCAATTGTAATATCAGCCTTTGCCATTTTTATCCCACCCGTTTCTGAAATTTTGACATTGAATCGGATTTCTTTAGTCGTCTCTTTGATCGTAACATTTCCAATGATTTTATAAGAACCTGTAGTTCCTCTTGATACCACTTTTGTAATTTCAAATTTTGCAGTTGGAAACTTTTCAACTCCAAAAAAATCAGCAGATTTTAAATGACCCTCTAATTTTTCTTTCCCTTGTCCGGCCTTCAAATCTGTAACAGTAATACTTGCCATATCAATTTCAAAACTTCCACCTTTAAGTATTCCTTTTTCAAAATCTAGGTTTCCATTTTTCACTTTTAAAACTCCTGCATGTTCTCCCGTAACTTTGTAGCCTTTCCAAGAAATTACACTTTTTTCAGTATCAACTGGTGTTCCTTCGTCAATATCATTAGAGCTAAACGCAAAGGAAACCAATGCCAAAATAACTAGGCTAAATAAATTTTTCATATCAAGTTTGATTTTAAATTATGATAGCTATCGCTATCAAGTTAGATTAAAAAATAATGTAAAAACGAGTATTAAATATATCAACTTCAAAATATAACGTTGCTACATTTAATGTATATACATCTATTGTTTCAAAAAAAATGTATTTAATTTGTTCACACCACTACCCTCTCATTTTATCCAATAAATCATTCAATTGTTGAGCCTCACTTTTAGTTAAATTTCCCAATGTACTTTTTAATTCCTTCTCTAGAAATTTAGAAGATTGATCTACGATATCTATTCCCTTTTCCGTAATTGCAATATCCACTTGTCGTCTATCTTTAGGGCACGAAGTTCTTTCGACAAATCCTTTTTGTTTTAACTTTTCTACCAAGCGAGAAGCATTGGACATTTTATCGATCATCCTTTCAGTCAATAACTTTACAGTAGCAGGTTCAGGGTGCCTTCCTTTTAAAATCCTTAAAATATTAAATTGCTGAATCGAGAGATTGAATTGTTTTAATACTTTTAAATTCACAGCACTTATCCAAGATGCAGAATAAATAACATTCACCCCCAATTTATGGTATTGATCTTTGAATTTACTTTGTTGTATTTCTTCTTCTAATCTCATTTAAATAATTTAATAGCACAAATATATACAATTACAATTAATGTAATAACATTTATTATTAAAAGTTTTGAACCTCGCCTTGTATATAGCCTTAATATGTACGCTTACATTAAATTTTTCAACTTTTCTTTGGAAATCAAAACTGAATGTGTAATTTAGACACTTACTATTAAACAAAACAAACGAAAAAAATGGAATCAATTAATCGAAACAAACTTTTCATAGCAAGTTGCTTTGCACTCATCACGACTTCAATGACTTTTGCATTTCGAGTCAGACTCGAAACGGTCTTTGGTCCTGAAGGTGTTGGCTTAACCTTGGAACAGATTGGATGGGCTTTTACTCCAGCTTTTTGGGGGTTCACATTAGCGATGATGATCGGAGGACCACTAGTAGATAGCTTAGGTATGAAAAAAATATCTTGGCTTGCATTCATCACTCATGCTATTGGAATCATTGCTACGATAACTGCAAGTACTCAAATGTCACTTTTTACAGCTACTCTCTTTATTGGTATTGGAAATGGATTAGTTGAGGCAGCTCTTAACCCACTTGTTGCTTCTATGTATCCCAATAGCAAAACCAAAATGTTGAACCGTTTTCACGTATGGTTTCCTGGTGGAATCGTAATTGGTTCAGTAGTCGGATATTTAATGATGGATCAAATGGGGCTAAGTTGGCAATTAATGATTGGAACTTTATTTATCCCATTAATAATTTATGGAGTTCTGTTTTTAGGGCAAAAATTTCCAGTTACTGAACGTGTAGAAATGGGAATAAGTAATAGTCAAATGTACAGTACCTTAGCCAATCCTTTATTTATTTTTATTGCATTTTGCATGTTATTAACTGCTGGAACTGAGCTTGGAACCAATCAAAGAATTGAATCTTTACTAAAAGAATCAGGGACTAACGCACTATTGGTTTTAGCATTCATCAATGGAATAATGGCATTAGGAAGAGCATTTGCAGGTGAAGTTGCACATCGTATGAGTATTTCTGGAATGCTTTTATTTTCAGCTATTTTTTCATTTTTAGGATTAACTGTTTTCACGCAAGTAGATGGAACTATGACCTTTGTTGCAGCAGCTATCTTTGCAATTGGAATTACTTTCTTTTGGCCTACAATGCTTTCTTTTGTTGCCGAGTATTTACCTCAGAGTGGAGCTATTGGACTTGCTGTAGTAGGAGGTTTGGGTATGCTTTCTGTGTCTATAATTTTACCAATAATGGGTAGAATAATGGATGACGCTACAGGAATGGAAGCTGTGAAATTTATGTCTATTCTACCTGGTATATTGATTTTCCTCTTTGGAGGGCTTTATTTTTATATGAAAAATAGAAAAACTGCATAACAACCAAAGACAATAACCAAAAACAACAATCAAAATCAAAACTTACGGTTAGCTGTTTTGATTTTGATTGTCGTTTTAATTTATTCCTTCTTCGGTTTTTTCCACCGTCCTTCATCTTTCAGTATTTTTGTAATCATCCATTCCAATTGACCATTCATACTACGGAACTCATCCGCAGCCCACTTTTCCACCAGCTTCATCGTCTCTTCATCTACCCGTAATACAAATTTTTTTTTTGCCATAACCTTGAATCATTAAGTATGAAGTGTTCCAGTATTTACAATTGGAGTAGCTTCTTGATCTGAACAAAGTACCACCATCAAATTACTCACCATCGCTGCTTTCTTTTCTTCATCTAATTCGATGATATTTTTTTCAGATAACGCATCCAAAGCATGTTCCACCATTCCTACTGCACCTTCTACGATTTTTAATCGAGCTGCTACAATTGCTTCTGCTTGTTGTCTTTTCAACATCGAATTAGCAATCTCTGGTGCGTAGGCCAAGTAACCAATTCTTGCTTCCAAAACTTCTAATCCAGCCATTGCCAAACGATTAGTTAACTCTTCTTCCATCGCTTCATTAACTTCATCCAAACCAGATCGTAAAGTCGTTTCAATCTGCTCATCGTCAAAATTATCGTAAGGGTATCGACTCGCTAAAATCCGAACAGCAGCGTCACTTTGTATCGTTACAAAACTCTCATAGTCGTCTACTTCAAATGCTGCTTTATAGGTATCATTGACTCTCCATACTAGGATGGCACTTATCAAGATGGGGTTTCCCATTTTGTCATTTACTTTGACTCTTTCAGTTTCGAAGTTACGAGCACGAAGGGAAATTTTTTGTTTAGTGTAAAATGGATTAGTCCAAAAGAATCCATTTTCTTTCACCGTTCCTACATATTTTCCAAACAATACTAATACGCGAGAACTATTGGGATTCACTAAAAAGAACCCTGGAAGCATAAGAATAAGTACTGGAATAAGCACTAAGGCTAGTGGATTTTTTAATGAAACGCCATAGACCATTACAGCTATTAAGGCAAAAAAGATGAGCAACATCAAATAACCTGAGATTGCACTATTTACCTTTTCTAATGAATTTTTGTTTGTTTCCATAATAGATTTATTTTGATGTTAAAATGATGTCATAAATATATCAAAATAGTTATTGGGTTTCAAAGGGAGTTCGATAAAAGATGAGATTTATTCGATGAAATGTAATCGCCAAATTTATTTGGCAGGTTGTTCGAGTCATCCATTCTTACAAAACGCCCAATGATTCCAATTCCTTTCGCAGTTGTTCCCCTGATTTAAAATGGATTCCTTTCATACCATACGCTTCACACCCTTTAATATTTTTCAAAGAATCATCAATAAAAACCGCAGTTGCAGGATCAATGTTATATCTTTTACAAACCAAGTCATAGATTTCTAAATCTGGTTTTATCATTCCTTCATCACCTGAAACAAGTATGCCTTCAAAGAATTGTAAAAAAGGATAATCTCTCAAAGCAACTGGAAAAGTCTCAGCACTCCAATTGGTCAAAGCAATAATTCGATGTGATTTGGTTTGATACAGATGAGTTAAAATATCAACAGTTGGTTGAATTGGTCCACCTAGCATTTCTTCCCACCGCCCATAAAATGCTTCAATTTGATCTTTATATTTTGGAAATTGAGCAATTAATAATTCGTTGGCATCAGCAATCAATCGTCCTTTGTCTTGTTGGACATTCCAATCAGGAGTACAGATATTATTGAGAAAATATTCCATTTCCTCTTCATCGTCAAATATCTTTCGAAATAACCTTCGAGGTTCCCAATCAATCAATACTTTTCCAAGGTCAAAAATTACTGTATCTATTTTCATATTTTTTTATTACAAAGGTAATAGCTAGGATATAAATGAGTTAGCAATATTATATATTTTTAAATCCGACCTTTAATTGAATGGACGTTTTTTAAAGAAAAAAACACATACATTACAGTTAATTATATTTCAAACAATCTTGATTTTACTTTGTTTACATAGAAGAAAAGCCGAAATTTGTAGATTACCAACCAATTAAATTCTTTCCCAATTATCGACTACATTTCCCCTTCACTTTACTCTGTTCGAATTTGCTAAAACTAATTATAAAAACTTTGAACAACCAATAATAAAACGCACACATGAATTTTCGTTTACTCATTTTCCTTTTTATCCTGAGTAGTAGAGGACTTGTTGCACAAGTTACTTATACTGCCAATGATGTTGTTCCTGAATACAATGATTACTTTCGACCTGGTGTCAACCCTGGTGTTTACCAATCTTGGACAGATGAGCAGCTTGCTAATATTGCTGCAGGAAACCCATATTTAGGAATCCCCGGACTTGGTGCAAAATCCATTCGCCCCACTCTTCCAGAATTTTTCCTAGACACTTATGGTTATGATGTACGTTTGGGTGCATTTAGTTTTTATAAAGAATTGGGCATGGAACAGAATGTGGTCTTCCTTGGCTATCCTAATTTAAGTCATCGAGATACCACAGTCTATTGCGATGGTTCCTCCATTTCGCAATTATTTTCCAATATGTATTTACCTATTTGGGATGGAGGATTAAATGGAACACCTTACAATGATGATAATTACCTTGCTGCATACACCTACAAAACGGTGATGATGTACAAGGACTATGTTCGATTTTGGGAAATATGGAATGAACCGAGTTTAGATAAATCAAATTATAAAGCCACTCTTCCTCCAGGGCATCCTGAGAGCTGGTGGGACAATGATCCTGATCCATGTGATATGGATATTCAAGCACCCGTTTATCATTATATTCGAATGCTAAGAGTGTCTTATGACATTATCAAAACAGTTGATCCCGACGCTTACGTAAGTTTAGGTGGAGTGGGTTACAATAGTTTTATAGATGTGTTGTGTAGAAATACAGACAACCCTGTAGATGGAAGTGTAACGCCTGAATATCCTTTGACGGGTGCTGCTTATTTTGACTGTGTTGGAATTCATACCTATCCGCATTTTGATGGGAGTACGATATTTTTGGGAAATGGAGCATTGGTTTACGAACGTCATTCTGATGCAGCAGCGGATGGAGTGGTCTTGGCTCGAAATGGTCGCCAAGCAGTTTTAGATACTTATGGCTATGACGGAATCACTTACCCTAAGAAAAAATATATTATTACTGAAATCAATATTCCTCGATTAAAATTTGAAGACTTCATTGGTTCAGTTGAAGCGCAACGGAATTTTATTCCAAAGGCTTTATTGACTGCTATGTCCAATCAAATCCATCAATTACATATTTACAATATGGGAGATATTGAAGAGGAAGCGGTTGCGGATTCTTGGTTTGATGTGATGGGATTGTATGGTAATCTTAACAATACTCCTCCGTACACACAAGTTATCAATGAAGCAGGTATTGCTTATAAAACGGCTGCCGATATTTTGTTTCAAACAGAATGGGATTCGACCCGTTCTGCTGATTTGAATTTGCCTCCTGATGTTCGAGGTGGAGCTATTCGAAAAGAAAACGGAGAGTATGTTTATATTTTATGGGCAAAAACAGAAACGGATGAATCCGAGGTAGCGAATGCCACTTATAGTTTTCCTCCTGAATTAAATGTAGTTGCTCTTTATAAAAAAGAATGGGATTACAGCGAGACTTTATTTGAACTACCAATTACCTCGCAGAATATTGCCTTGGATGGATCACCTACATATTTTACAGTTACCCCAACTCCTCTCCCAACTAATGAATTAAATATTTCGAATTGTGTGGAAACCATAGATGGATTTACCTATATCGGTCAACATTTAGGCAGTAAATATTTTAGATCGAATAGTGCTTTGACTTGGGAAGAAGCAAAAGTTTTTTGTGAATCACGAGGAGGAAACTTGGTGGAGGTTAATAGTTACTCTGAAAATAATTTTTTAAGAATAAATATTGCAGAACCTGCATTTATTGGCTTAAGTGATGGAATGTTGGAAGGAACTTTGGAGTGGGCCAATGGTTCTCCATTAACTTTTAATAATATCTGTGGTAACTGTGCTCCAAATACTGATGACAATGATTACCTCATGATTCAAAACTGGGACGGACAATGGAGCTTTAATCCATCTAATGTTGCTAAAAAATTCATCATGGAATTTGATTGCTTCAATGATACCATTCCTGATAATACTGGTGGCAATACTGGAAATTGCGACGAGGAAGTTCCTGGCTTCACCTCTATTGGAGAGTTGGGTGGCAAGCAATATTTTATTTCTGATGGAGCCAATAATTGGAACGACTCCAAATTACTTTGCGAAGCACAAGGTGGAACACTTGTCGTAATTAATGATTCGGTTGAGAATCTTTTTGTTCAAGGAAAGATAAATGAAATGGTTCATATCGGCTTAACAGATATGGAGCAAGAAGATGTTTTTAAATGGGTCGATGGAACTGATTTGGTTTATGAAAATTTTGATCTTTGTAATTTCTGTGGAGAAAATAGTGAGACCAATGATAATCTAGTCATGCACCCGTGGAATGGAGGATGGAGTTTTGCTACACCTCAACAAAACTTTAGATCAATCATGGAAAGAGTTTGTGATACAGGTGGAGGTGGTGGAAATGATTGTGATATCAACTTGGCACTAGGTGCTACAGCAACTCAATCTAGTACACAATCCAATGCACCTGCTTCAAGAGCCATTGATGGAAATACGGCTGGTAATTTTTGGGCAGATAATACTTCTTCTTTGACCAACTGGGAATCCCAACCCTACTTGGATGTTGACCTAGGTGAAATAAAAGATATAGAAACAATCGAAGTTTGGAATCGAGATGATTGCTGTACAGAATTGCTTTCGAATTATTACATCTTAGTTTCCAATGCGCCTTTTGCAAATTCTAATTTGAATGTGGTTACGAATCAAATTGGTGTTTCGAGTTACCTACAAACTGGAGATGCAGGTCGTCCTACTACTCAAGAAATTGGTAGAACTGGAAGATTTGTAAGAGTTCAATTGACAGGTACTGCTTTCTTAGCCATTACAGAATTAAAAATTATTGGCTGCGAAGGAGATACCTCTTGCCCTCCTTTGAATACACCTTGTGATGATAATGACCCAACTACAATGAATGATGTAGAGGATGGTTTTTGTAATTGTGAAGGGGTATTCGATACTGGAAATTCTGGTTGTGTGACTGCTATGAATTTAGCGTTAAATAAACCTACTAATCAATCCTCTACATTAACTGCTGCTGGAATTACAGGTGATGCTGCCAAAGCTGTAGATGGAAATGACAATGGTGCATTCTTTACTACGCCTGCTTCAAGTTCTTCTGTTTCTGCTACGCAAAATGAATTTCAACCTTGGTGGGAAGTTGATTTGGAAGATAATTACCTGATAGAATCTATCAATATATTTAATCGAACAGATGGAGTAGATAAAACTGAAAACGCATATGTTTTGATTTCCAACACTCCATTTACAAGTACGGACTTAGCAGGAGCAAGAGCTGAGGCGACTTATGAATTTTTTATATCAGGATTGGTTGGTTCTCCATCTGTTTTCAATCCAAATGTAGAAGGGCAATATATTCGAGTACAAATGGAAGGTACTGGTTATCTCGTGATTGCTGAATTAGAAGCAATGGGTTGTGAGCCTCCTTTGGCTCAAAATTTTGTAGTTCCAAATCTTCTAACTTTTACAGCAGAAAAAATAGATCATGAAGGAAAATTGGATTGGTGGATGTTTAAGGATCAATATGTGGATCGTTATGAATTAGAGATTTCCCTAAATGATGTTGATTTCGAAATCCTAAAAAGGATCAATGCTCGACAACTTGATGAGCCTACTCACTATGAAGTATGGGATCATAAACCCACTCATGGAATAAACTATTATCGCTTAAAAGTAATCCAAAATGATGGTTCATATAGTTATAGTTATTCAAGACGATTGAACTTTGATATTGATTTTGAAGAAGTCTATGTTTACCCGAATCCAACTAGTGGTAAAGTATATTTGACTATGCGAGATTTCGCAGGGGAAAAAGGAACAGTCGAAATCTACAATAGTTTTGGGCAACAAATTATAAAACGAGATTATAGTTCATTCCCAATGATTCCTATTCGATTTGATATGAGTCAAAAGGCAAGTGGTCTTTATACAATTGTGGTAAATGTAGATAACTATCGGACATTCACGAAAAAAATTGTTGTGATCGGAAGATAAAATAAATTAACTGTGAACTATGAACGTTGAACTGTGAACCAATAATGGTGAAATTTAAATATTTAATTCAAGTTGCGGATAATTTGATTTGAGATTGTGGGTATTAAGTATTGGGACTACGAACCATTCTCAATACCCAATACATATCATCTTAATACATTTTTTTGAACACAAAATCATCAGTCAATAATTATTCGCAACTTGAGTTATTTAATAAAATGGTGAGTACGAAATCTAATTTATTCGTACTCACCGTTTTTCATTAACAGTTCAACGTTCACAGTTCACAGTTAATTTATTTTGTATTACATTTGTAAATCACAAATACCAATTTCTTATGAGTTCAGAAAAAGACATTCCAAAATCAGATAAACCAACTCCAAAAACTCCTGAGGTTAAAACTACAGATGCAGATAAAAACTTCATCAGCAAAGGTTTGGACAATGCTAAAGAATCCATCAGTAGCAGTATCGAAAGCACTAAGGATTCAATAAGTAAGGAGATCACCGAAACCAAAGAATCAATTAGTAAAACAGTTGATAGTGGTGTAAAAAAGACTAAAAGCTTTTTTAGAAAGGTACTTATTTATTCTTCTATTTTATTGGTACTTGCTGGTATCGGTTATATGCTTTGGGCAAATTGGACTTATAGCGAAGGTACTCGTACGGGTTATATGATGAAAATTTCGAAGAAAGGTTATGTTTTTAAAACTTATGAAGGGCAATTAAATTTAGGTGGATTGCAAGAAGATAATTCTAGTGTTTTGGGAAATGTTTGGAGTTTTTCTTTAAAGGAAGATTACCTCTCTAAAAAATTGGAGGAAATGGAAGGAAAGAAAGTTCAACTTCGATATAAAGAAATTAATAAAGCTATGCCTTGGCAAGGGGAAACTAATTATTATGTTTATGATGTTGTTGAGAAATAAAACGGTGGACGGTCGTTCACTTGACGGTGGACGGAGGCTGCGTTTGGCAGTTGTAAAAAAAGCACTTTCCATTAAATTAGGGAGTGCTTTTTTTGTTTTTTGTTTGGTATGTTGGTGACGATTGAACGTTGGGCAACCACAAGGGATTGCCCCTACGGATAATCACAACCTATATTATTTTCATTTAATAAATCGTCAATCGTAGGGGCAATCCCTTGTGGTTGCCCTGCGTCAATTCGTCATCTCATTAAACCAAAATCCCCATTTAATTCCACTAAAAAAAGCACTTCCCAAATCAATGGAAAGTGCTTTTTTTATCTAACACGATCAAGCGCATCATCATCATCATCATCATCATCATCCGTCCAGCATCATATTAACTTTTCCCAATCGCTTTCAAATAACGATTCAATTCTTCCTTCACCCTAGGCAACAATAAGAACACACCGATCAAGTTAGGAATCGCCATTGCAAAAATCATAGAATCAGAAAAATCCGTAACAGCACCTAAACTCGCAGCAGCACCTATAACAACAAAAATGCAAAAAAGCACTTTATAGATATATTCATTCATTTTGCTTCTTCCAAATAAATACAACCATGATTGAAGTCCATAATAAGACCAAGAGATCATAGTTGAAAAAGCAAACAAAACAACTGCTATTGTCAAGATATATGGAAACCATGGAATCACACTTGCAAATGCTGCTGATGTCAAATCAACACCACCCAATGCAGCGCCATCCGCCCCTACTGCTCCTGTATGGAATCCTGTAATGATAATTACCAATGCTGTAATCGTACAAACTACAACCGTATCAATAAATGGCTCCAAAAGTGCAACAATACCTTCACTTGCAGCATATTTAGTTTTTACCGCAGAGTGAGCAATCGCAGCAGAACCAACTCCCGCTTCATTAGAAAAAGCAGCTCTTCTAAATCCTTGAATCAATACTCCAATAAAACCACCTGTTACACCTGCTCCTGTAAATGCGCCGTCGAAGATCATCCCAAAAGCAGCAGGCAATTGTCCGATACTCATAAGGATTACTATAATTGCAGCAATGAAATAAACACCTACCATAAATGGAACTACTTTTTCAGTTACACTTGCAATTCTTTTAATTCCTCCTAAAATTACAATAGCAACTAACACCGCCATCACAATTCCAAAAAGAGCTCCTGCACTTGCACCTGTTGCACCAATCATTCCATTAAATTGAGCCGCAGCTTGGTTGGCCTGAAACATATTTCCACCACCAAACGAACCTCCTACACACATGATCGCAAAGAATACGGCTAAGAATTTTCCAAAAGCACCCATCCCTCTTTCTTTTAATCCTTTAGAAAGATAATACATTGGACCACCGTAAACAGTACCATCGGCAGCAACATCACGGTATTTTACCCCTAAAGTACATTCTGCAAATTTGGAAGACATTCCTAATAGACCTGCTATAATCATCCAGAAAGTAGCACCCGGTCCACCGACCGTAATCGCTATGGCTACTCCTGAAATATTTCCTAATCCAACCGTTCCCGACAAGGCGGCAGTCAAAGCTTGAAAGTGACTGACCTCTCCTTCTTCCCCTTCAATTTTTATGGTATCAACAATATCACCATCTAATATATTAACATTTGGTTTCTCAGTTGCCCCATCTCCTGTGTGTCCACTTGTACCTTCTACATCATCATATTTTCCACGAACTACATTGATCGCTAATGGAAATCTCCTAAGATTAATAAACCCAAAGTAAAGTGTAAAAAACGTAGCTGCTCCAAGTAACAATATAATTACATATGGCATAGAGCCGCCTGTGTTTGCCATATCAGTATATACCCATGGGTAAAAAACTATATTAAATATAAATGCAGTAGCGGGAGTTACCGCATCATTTATAATATCATCCCATCCTCTTTCTGCCTCTTGGGCAAATGCAAAAATTGGTAATAAAACTGTAGCTAGAAGTAAAAGTAATTTTCTTTTCATCTGTACGTAGAAATTTTGGTTTAACGTTAAGTCCGATTATATATAAATCGGATTGAAAATCAGCACGTTAAGGTATCATCTTATTTTTACTTATTCAAAAAAATAGGATAGGAATTGTTTTCGCAAAAACCATAAAAACTAAAAAAAGTGGACTAAAGACCAAAAATCGGTCAATACTTACCTAAAATCGAAAGGTGGGAAAAAACATCTAAAAACCTTATAAATTTGAATCATCAAACAAAAGAAATAAAATAGATTATAATTTGACAAAGCAATTAGTAGCCCAAGAACAATCCTAGAATTAGTTTAGTTAGAAAATGTTAGTTAATTGAAA
>CAKZSH010000088.1 GCA_937918905.1 uncultured Saprospiraceae bacterium | reverse complement strand
TTCAAGGTGATTTTATGTGGTTGGTCAAAATAGTTATTGAGTTATTGGTTAATAAGTTATTGGTCAAAAACCATAGAAAAATAACGTTATTCGAAATAACTCAATAACCAATAACTTAATAACTATTTTGACCAACCACATAAAATCATTTTGAACCAAAAAATAATAACCTAAACAAAGATGGAAAAATTTGAAAATGTAGATTGTGCTATTTGTAACTCTTCTGAAAATTTAGAAACAATTTCAGAAAAGGGACAATTCGGTATTCCAACATTTGTAAGTATTTGTAAAGACTGTGGGTTATCATTTTTAAATCCTCGATGGGATCAAGCAACGTATTTGAATTTTTATACTAAAAAATATGACAAGTATTACCGAACCTACAAAAACACCAAAGACCCAAAGGTTGACCCTGTAAGTTATTATCCAATTATTAGAAGATTAAAATCTACATTTGAGCCCAATCAAAAATTTGGAAACATCCTAGACATTGGAAGTGGAGATGGAAGTAAGTTGAATAATTTTATTGAAAACAAAATGGCGGATAACTATTATGCCATTGAACCATCAGCTCCTCACGAAGAGGAACTTAAAGCAAAAGGAATCGAGTTCGTTTCCAATGATGTGGATTCCGATTGGGATAAAAAATATCCAAATCATTTTGACATCATCATCATGCGGCATGTGTTGGAGCATTGTTTGGATCCTGTGCAAGTACTTCAAAAATTAAAAAATGTATTGACCAAAGACGGGATTTTATATATCGCAGTTCCAAATGCTTTTCAACCCAATGGCTCATTTACAGATTATTTTTTTAGAGTGGTACACACGTATTATTTTAATAAAATTTCATTAAAAAATATTTTACATAAATCTGGTTATGAAGTCGTTTCTATGAAGGAAGGAGATCAGCACCATGATGAGGAATTATTTGTTTTTGCAAAAAAGACAGAGGTTAATTTACCTTTAGAAATCACGAGCAACACCTATGAGTTGCAAAGAAAAATATTTGTGGATGGATTGAAAAAAGAAGCACAGCTCTCCTATAAAACAAAAAGAATGTTGAAGAATACTGTTGCGACGATTGTAAAAATGAAAAAAAGCGTTTTTCCAAAACCAATCATAAAAGGATGATTTTGATTTATTTTATACATTTATAACCAAACTTCGGGTTTATATTTATCGTTAAGTTAGTGAGGGTTTTCGATCATAATATGACCTAATGAACTTTTTAACTACTTCACTAATCCACATAAAATTTTCATAACCGAAAAAATAAAAATTTTGAATAAAATAATTGTTACAGGAGGTGCGGGATTCATTGGCAGTAATCTGATCAAAAGATTGTTGGACATGGGAAATGTTCATATCACATGTATTGATAATTTTGATCCATTTTATTCTCCAAAAGTAAAAGAAAATAATATTGCGGAATTTTTATCAAGTCCCTATTTTCGATTAGTTCGAGAAGACATTCGCAACCTTGATGAATTGAGAGAAAAGTTGGATGGAGAATATGATTCCATTATTCACCTTGCCGCCAAAGCAGGAGTGCGACCAAGTATTCAATTTCCATTGGAGTATCAATTGGTCAATGTAATTGGTACTCAAAATCTTTTGGAGATCGCTAAAGACAAAAACATCAAGCAATTTGTTTTTGGTTCTTCAAGTAGTATTTATGGTATCAATCCAAGAGTACCTTGGTCCGAATCTGATTTGGATTTAGATCCCATTAGCCCATACGCATCTTCCAAATTATCCGCAGAATACATCGGTAGAGTTTACTCTAATTTGTACGGAATTCGATTTTTAGCATTAAGATTTTTTACAGTTTATGGGCCAGGGCAACGACCTGATTTGGCGATTCATAAGTTTGCAAAATTTATGATGAATGATGAACCAATTACAAAATATGGAGATGGTTCAACGTTGAGAGATTACACATTTGTCCAAGATATTATTGATGGAATTTTGTCTGCATTAAACTATGAGAAGAGTTTATATGAAATCATTAACATTGGAAATAATCGACAAGTTTCGCTCAATGAGTTAATTGCTACACTCGAAGAAGTGATGGACGTTAAAGCAAAAATCAAACAACTAGGCGAACAACCTGGTGATGTCAAACAAACTTATGCGAATATTTCTAAAGCTCAAAAATTGCTTCAATACAATCCTTCAACATCATTACATGAAGGTTTGGCAGCATTTGCAAAATGGGTAAAAGCAACGGATAAGTTGTTTATCAAATAAAAAGAATCATAAGGTCAAGGTGTGACTTGGAAAGTCACGCTTTGACTTTTGAGAACAATACTTTTCCGTAAAAGTCAAAGCATGACTTTCCAAGTCAGACCTTGACTCGTGCTAAAAAAATAACATTAATACATTATGAATATTATCGCCATCATTCCAGCTCGTGGTGGTTCGAAGGGAATCAAAAGAAAAAATTTAGTACCGATTAAAGACAAACCTTTAGTTGCGTATTCAATTCAACATGCCCTTGAATCCAAGTTAATCAATCGTGTCATTGTGTCCTCCGATGATGATGAAATCATTCAAGTGTCGCGAGATTATGGAGCGGAAGTTCCTTTTGTTCGACCAGCAGAATTGGCAGAAGATCATATTTTAGACTTACCTGTATTTGAACATGCGTTGCAGTTTTTAAAAGATACAGAAGGTTATGAAGCGGATGTAGTAGTACATTTACGGCCAACTACTCCTTACCGTAAATCTGAATGGATTGATGAAGCTATCGAGTTGTTTTTAAAGCATCCGGAGTCAGATGCTGTTCGTTCTGTTTCCAAACCTGAGAAGCACCCCTACCGAATGTTTACGCTTGACAAAGAAGGATTTTTAGATCCAATTATGAAGCATGAACATCCTGAACCATTTCTCCTAAGACGACAAGATCATCCAGATGTTTATCATTATAACTGTGTAATTGATATTACTCGACCTTCCACAATCTTTGAAAAAAAATCAATGACTGGTAATCGACTTTTTCCCTATATCATGAATCCTCCTGATGTGGTGGATATTGATACTTTGGAAGATTTACAATTTGTAAGAACGTTATATCAAGATAAATTATGAAGATCATAATCGTAGGTTCAGGCATGTATGTGACTGGACGTAACAATACAGGTACGGGAACTATTTTGGCATCTTTACTTGAGACTTCCAAGTCTGTTGGTATTGAAAAAATAAAAATAGTTTCTCGAAAAAAGGCAAGTGCTAAAGGAGTAGAGGCTGCGCAAAAACGGATTAATAAATTATTAGGTACTCGAATAAAATTAGATTTTCAAGCCCTTGGAAATAATGGAGAAAAGGCATTTGAAAAAATCCTAAGTAAAGAATCTTTTGATGCTTGTATTGTTTCCACTCCCGATCATTTACATTTTTCCTATACCAAAATGGCTATAGAAAAAGGACTACATTGTTTGGTGGTAAAACCACTCACGCCAACAGCCAAAGAAAATAAGGAACTTATTCGATTACAAAAAAAACATGGTGTATACGGAGCCGTTGAATTCCATAAAAGATGGGACGAAACGAATATGTATATCCAACGTAGAATTAAAGAAAAGGCTTTTGGAAAATTATTATACGCAGTAGTCGAGTACAGTCAGAAAGTAAGTATTCCTACTGAAACATTCCGATCATGGTCAGGCCTGACAAATATTTTTCAATATTTAGGAGTTCATTATGTAGATTTGATGTACTTTTTAACTGGGTTTATTCCTGATAGAGTCAATGCCTACGGGACTTCTGGCATCCTACACAAAAAAGGAATTGATACTTTTGATTCGGTACATGTGACTTTAGTTTGGAAAAATCCGAAAAATCCGAAAGAGGAATTTTTAGTAAATTATAATACCAACTGGATTGATCCTGAATGTACAACTGCCATGTCGGATCAAAAATATATGTTGATTGGAACGGATGGAAGAATTAATTGTAATCAAAAAAATAGAGGACTCGAAGAAGTGACTTCCAAAGAAGGAGTAAAATCGGTCAACCCATATTTTTCAGATTATTTACCTGACGATCATGGTAATCGAACTTTTCAAGGGTACGGTCATAAGAGTATCGAAGCATTTGTAAAAGATGTAAATAACTTGTTAGAAAATAAAACAACGATTGCGCAACTCGAAAAAATCAGACCAACATTCACTTCTTCTTTAATTTCTACTGCGGTGCTAGAAGCAGTAAATAAAAGTTTAGAAAAGAATGCGAAGTGGGTGAAAGTTGGTGTTTAGTTATTGTTCGATATTTAAAAAAGTTAACACGGTTTCAACTATTGACTCGTATATTTATTTAATAAATATTTAGCATCTATTAACTGCCAAATTCATCTGGCTGATTGAAAACAATAAAAACAATACATTGACAACCTACCAAATAAATTTGGTGGTTACTTAATTAAAAAAATAAAAAACATGATAACACTTGATAGTCATATCCTTCGAGGACTAATGAAAGAAGTTTTAGAAGCTCGAAACGTCAATCCCGATTCGATTCATCACGTTATCGAATCAACTATAACAACATCTTTACGTGGAGTAGATTCTCATGGAATCAATTTGTTTCCACACTATTGTAGAGCCTTTGAAGGGACTCGTCTTGAAATCAAACCTAATTTTAAAATTGATAAAACTTCAGGTGGAACATTAATCGTAGATGCCGATCATGCTATTGGTCATCATGCAGGAGCGGTAGCAATGGATGCGACAATTGAGTTGGCAAAAGAAAATGGAATAGCTTGTGCAAATGTGATTAACTCGACACACTTTGGTGCAGCAGCTTATTTTGGATTGCGAGCAGCAAATGCAAATTGTTTAGGTTTTGCTTTTACAAATGCCGATTCATTGACCAAGGCTTTTTCAAGTACGGAAAGTTTTTTTGGAACTAATCCAATTTGCTTTACAGCACCTATTGCAGGTGAAGGGCCTTACTGTTTGGATATGGCAACTTCAATTACGTCATGGAATAATATCAAAAACCACAGAAGAGGAAATAAAAATATTCCAAGTGATTGGGCTTGTGACGCAAAAGGAAAAGGAGTTACCGATCCTCATGATGCAGTTACCTTAAATCCAATTGGTGAACATAAAGGTTTTGGATTAGGAATGATGGTTGAGATTTTATGTTCCACATTGATGGGGGGCGTTACTGCCAAAGACTTGTTGGGAATGTACACCGCACCATTGGATGCACGAAGAAAACTAAGTCACTTTTTTATGGTGATTGATGTAAGTAAATTCACACCAGTTGATGTTTTTAAAAATAATATGAAAGGAATCGTGGAGAGAATAAGAGCATTGCCTCAAATGGAAGGAGCCTTACCTATGATGGTTGCGGGCGATCCTCAAAAGAAAGAATACGTCAAACGAATTGATGCAGGAATTCCTATGTTCGAATCTGTATTTGAAGACTATTTGTCGATAAGTGAATCATTTAAAAAAGCAGTAATTAGTGAAAAAATATCTAGTTGATATTGTCAACCTAAATGCTG
>CAKZSH010000087.1 GCA_937918905.1 uncultured Saprospiraceae bacterium | reverse complement strand
CTTGACTTTTGGAGTCAAATCTTGACTTGTGTTCAACCCAATAAATTTGATGACAATGGTATAAAAAAAAACCGCCTCCAGCATCTCACAACTGTTAGCGGTTTTACCACCTACTAAATAAAATAGTCTCAACTATTTTTTCTTGGTTTCTAAAATTGAAACTTAATTATCTATCTATTAATCATTTCTTTTTTTGATTAAGAATTCAAGATTATGGATTCAAAATTTTTCGAAATCCATAATCCTTAATCAATAATCTTGAATCCAAACACTCACCTATGAACAGAAAACTGTTCAATAATTTGTGTTCGTTTTCCATTTATTTTTAAGTTATAAATACCCGTGTCATAGTTACTCACATCAATTGGAAACACATATTTATCATTTTCCAAACTAAGATTTTTAGAAAAAACTTCACGACCAACCATATCCGTAATTATAATGTTAGCATCCATCTTTTCTTTTGCATACAAACTCAAATTCAAAATATCACTCGTAGGATTCGGATAAAGGGCAACGTGAGTCATCAAGGCAGATCCAACGTCAGTTTCATCTACAAATTCTTTTTCCACCTCATCCAATCTAGTAATAAGAACATTTCCACCACCACCTGAATTAGGTTTAATATTGACAGTATAATCTTCCACTTCACCATAAGAAAATATACTACAAGGTTGAGGAATTCCATTCCACATCATGCTTACCCTCATTCGAGTCACTCCCTCAGGTACATTCGCTGGAATGTAAATTGTTTCCTCCACAACCGTATTCGATGGCCCTACGACCAACACCCTTTCTCCCATATCATCAAAATCCATATCTTGATTAAAGTCAATCCAAACTGACCAATATTCTTTGTAAGCTGGCCCTGAATATTTAGGGCCAAGAATGATAGGATGAATTTTATTTTTTTCTAAATCTATCACTATTGAAGTATGATCTCCATAGCCACCATCATTACCACTTATGTGACTTACGTTTCCAAGTTTCAAAAAATGAATCCATTCTTCATTTGAATTTTCAGCAGTACTTTCGCAGTAATCCAAATCAGGTGGAATATTTCCTCCAAGGACTTCAACACTTTCTGATGCGGTACATCCATTCATATCTGTAACGGTTACCGTATAAGTTCCTGCTGACAATCCATGCATACTTGGAGCAACTGCACCGTTATTCCACAAGTAAAAATAACTTGGAGTTCCTCCGTCCACATCAACTATCGCACCTCCATCATTTCCGTTGACTACATTTACGGAAGTCATTGTTAGAACTAAAGGTGAAGGTTCCGTAATTGTAATGTTTTTTGTACCTGATAAATTTCCATCGGTAGCGGTTACCGTATAAGTTCCAGTAGGAATATTTTCAATGTATCCCCCTACCATTCCGTTGCTCCAATTGTAGGCATAGTTTCCAGTTCCTCCCATTGCTTCAACGGAAATCACCCCACTACTTTCTCCATTACACAATACATTCTCCACATCTAAAACATTGATAATCAAGCTAGTAGGTATATCATCAATGATTTGAAAAGATTTTATAACAATACAATTGTAAATATCCGAAACAGTCAAAGTATAATTACCTGCTGCCAAATTATTTACAATTATTCCTGTTGCACCATTACTCCATTGATAAGTATAAGATGGATTTCCACCTGAAACAACTGCCGTTGCTGAACCATTGGCAGTACCAGTTGCGTTGGTTGTAATCACCTCAACAATTATAGGACTTGGCTCGGAAATATAAACTGATAATTCCGCCGAAGAAATTCCATCGGTAGCCGTTACTGAGTAATTTCCAGCCGTTAAATTCATCGCACTTGACCCTGTTGCGCCATGTTCCCACATATAGGAATAATTACCATTACCACCACTTGCTGCTACGATAATCCAGCCATCATCTCCGCCATTGCAAGAGACATTATTTCCTCCCACCAAAGCAACCGTGACGGTAGGAAGATTTGAAATGGGTAAACAAAAGTTTGTACTTTCTGAATTGGTGAATGTGCCACCACTTGCAATGATATTTCCACTTGAAGATTCCGTCAATTGGTATGATCCATCTCCAACATCACAACACATTCCATTACCACCCGAATCATAAATGTTAAAAGTATAACATTCCTCTTGCAAACAAATGTTTTCTTCAATCGTAGAGCCACTAGGTTGGTTGCCATAATTACCCCCAGAAAAAATAATCGTTCCATTACCATCTTGAATGTCCCAAGATGTTTGGGATGCTTGGGCATCAAAATTTAAAGTAAGGGTCAGATTATTTTCACCAGAGGAAAAATTAATAGTATGAGCGTCATTGTTGGGGTTGTCGTCAGGTAAGTAGTTCGGGTTAAATGTTGTTGTAGTTAGTGTATGGTTTCCATTTGGGAAAGTAATGTTAGGGAGAGTTAATGTTGCTGTTGTGTTGCTGGGTAAATTCCCATTCCAATTGTATGTGTTAGTCACCCCTCCGCTAATTCCGTAAATGATTGAAACTGCGGTTAGGTTGCTCGTACCATAATTTTTTAAAACTACTTCGGGACTAATTACATCATCGCAAACATTTCCCGAAGGGGTCAAAATATTTAAAATACCTGCATCATTGCTAGCAGTTGGCGGTGGCGGAGTACCTCCTCCATTCAATGCATTGACTGCATTGATACGTCCGTAACCCAATTGAGGAGACCATGTTCCATTGGGTTGGCCGTTGACATTGTCGGTATAATTATATCCTCCCACTTTTTCAGCAGTTGATTCCAAGGCGAATCTTGCCTCTTGAGCGGTAAGTGAATTGTCGTTGGATAAAATCAAGGCCATGACGCCTGCCGCATTGGGACATGCAGAAGATGTTCCATTAAAGCTAGTTGTAAAGTCATTGTTAGAATATCCATTCGAGCCTGCAATATCAGTTGTAAAAATTTTGACACCTGGTGCAGCAATGTCACCATGTTCTCCATAGTTAGAACCCCACCAAAATTCTCCATCACATGAATTGGGCATCTTTCGTTGGTTGCACATACTCATGGCAATAACTGCAATCGTTGGATCGTAGGTTGCAGGATAAGTCACATCACCATTGTCATTTCCAGCAGCAAATAACACAGGTGAACCTAGCCCGCCTCTTCCATTATTGATCGCACCATTGATTGCACTATTGATCGCAGCAGATGCTCCTCCACCTCCCCATGAATTACTGAGGATATCTGCATTTCCATTTTGCCACGCCCAATTCAATCCATTCGCCACCCAACTATTATAAGTGATCCAATTATTGCCTGCGCTGTAAGCAATTCGAATAGGAATGATTTTGCAATTGTATGCAACTCCCACACCTCCCAAATTATTATTACCAGACGCTGCAACAATTCCTGCACAAGCAGTACCATGTGCATCATCGCCATATTCTCCACCCATACTCCCCTGCCCTGTGGCATCAAAACCAGGCAATAAATTATCTACCAAATCAGGATGATCCAAATCCACTCCTTCATCAATGATCGCCACTTTGATATTGGACGTACCAGTAGTCGTTGACCATGCATTAAAAATATTCATGTCTGAACCTGCCTGTCCATTGTATTGAGCTGTATTGATTCCGTCATTATTTAATGACCATTGTTCATCGACATTTGGATCATTGGTATTCATTTTTTTTAAGAGGCGAAGAAAATCAGGTTCTACATATTCAAAAACTCCTAACTCGTGCATCTCATTAGCAAGTGCCAAAGCATTTCGATCTTTATGAACTTTGATTTTTAAAATAAAGGGATCGTAAGGATTTCGAGCATAACTTTCGATGCCTTCAAATTCATCAAAGATGCGATCAATGAGCGTCATTTGAGCAGGAGATTGGAGTCCGACTAAAATTTTGTCGGATACTCCTTGAAGAGTTCCATCAGGGTGAGCTAAAAAATAACTTGCGAACTCAATCGATTCGCTCGTTTTTATTTTTTGTAACAAGGTGTGTACATCTTCGTCGGAATTAAGATTTTTTAATTTTAAAATGGAAATTTGAGGGGAAGGTAAAAGAGTGATTTCATTCAGTTCAATTTGATTTTTGTATTCGGTTAAAATTAGTTTTTGAGTGGCCTCGTCTGTTGGGTTTTTAAATTGAATCAATATTTTTTCAGTAGAAATTTCTAATTCTAGTTTACCATCTGGAGTGTAGTAAAAATTTTGGGCATTAAGATTTTGGGCTAGGCACAATAAACAGCCTAGCAAAACAAGAGCATTTCGCAGTAACATAGGTAATCGGATTTTAGGGAGAAGGACTGCAAGAGATTTCCTGCAATGACCAACTCATTTAGGTTTAAAAATTTTCGGGATGTAACAATGTAATTACAATTAACTAACATGAGTTAATTGTCCAATTGTTTTGATTAAGGATAAGTAGGGAAAAGGTTTTTCGATTGGATACGAAATGGGATATTTTGATATGTTTTAGATTTGAGAGGAGGAAAGTATTGTTGTATTTACATTTTACTAATACGAAAAAAATAAAAGGTGAACCTTTTTTCTGAAAACAATTTTATTTCATAACAATTCATTTACAAAAACCAATTTCCAATTCAACACTAGGAGTGTTAAGAGAAATTTATTTTATCAAAAAAAGATTCAAAATTATTGACTAAAGATTATGGATGTCCTTTTTCCGTGAATCTAATTTGGAAGGAAAACACGTTTTTCGACTATCTTGAATTCTTAATTTTGAATCAAAAAAAACAATGCTAATTATTTCTATTTACCTCCCTAACTTGTTATCGAAAATATTTAGATCAACTTCCACCCTTCTCGATACGGTCGAGTAACAAATTGATTCGCTTCATCAAAATTAGTAACTTTCATATTTTCACCATCCCACAATAACTTTTTACGACCATAAAAATTCCTTCCACCGTCCATTCTTTTCTTCGCTAAAGTATAACTGCGAATTGCTAAGTTCCCCATCAAAACAGTTTCCGTCAAAGGCCCAGCATAATCAAAAGAAGAAGTCAAGGCTTGATGTGCCTTACTTTGGTAACCAGCTTTACACGCTTCTGTCCATGACTTTTGATGTCCTCTTTCTGGATAATGTAAATGAAGAATTCCTCCATTATAATCTTCGGGCATAGTCAAAACTTCTTCACCTTTTCGATATAATCTCGGATTAGCACCATATGCTTCACACGTAATTACCCCCTTGTCACCAATCATGATAACGCCATTATTACTACCTTCATCTCCTAGGTGATCGCTTGCTGGAATCAAATCTGGATGGAAAGGTCGAAGCCCTCCATCTGACCAAATCATTTTTACTTTGGAATTATTCTTAGCAGATTTAGGAAAAGTAACTTGTACTCTCGATGATGGTGGACAACCCTGTGGAACATACTCTGCATTCCAATCTCTTTTATAAATGGATCCTACACTTGCTTCCACTTCAGTTGGGTAACCTAATCCTAAAACTCGAAATGGCGAATCAATAATATGACAGCCCATATCACCTAATGCACCTGTTCCAAAATTCCACCAACCTCTCCATTTAAAATGATAAAATAAAGGATGATAATCAACATACTCTGCTGGCCCAATATATAAATCCCAATCTTTTTTATCGAGGTGCGAAGGTAAGTCTGGCTTTTCAGTCGGAACTGGAATGCCTTGCGGCCACACCGGTCGATTCGTCCAAACTTCAACAGTATGAACGTCCCCTATCAATCCATCATCAAACCATTTTTCCATATAAACCTGACCTGGATGCGATGCACCTTGGTTTCCCATTTGAGTCACCACTTTATATTTACGTGCAGCCTCCGTCAGTTGTCGAGCTTCGTAAATATTATGAGTCAATGGTTTTTGTACATAGACGTGTTTTCCTAAACCTATTGCAGACATAGCTGCGACTCCATGAACATGATCGGGAGTAGAAACAGTTACCGCATCAATATCATTATTCATCTCCTCCAACATCACTCGAAAGTCTTTATAATATTTTGCTTTGGGAAATAAGGTTCGGGCTCGAACGGCTGCTTTGGAATCTACATCGCATAATGCCACTACATTATTAACACCTCCATCTGCTGAATTTCTAATATCAGAAAATCCTTTCCCTCCCGCTCCGATTGCTGCTAAATTTAATTTGTCACTTGGAGCGGTGTAGCCTTTGCCAAGTACATGACGAGGGACAATAAAAAATCCGCTCCCTGCTACGGCTGTTGATTTTAGAAATTTTCTTCTAGTTTGTTTCTTTTTCATTTTGTGATGTTTGTTATTGGAGAAAATCAATTTTAAAGGTTGGGAAATTCTTTGGGTTTTCCAAATGAAAAAACCAATCAAATTCTTTTAAATTTCTCATAAATATTCCTAGACATTTTTGTACAATTGTTATTTCTCCGACTTAAGACATGAGATAAGATACATATTTTGTAATAAGTTCTTGTTCATAATTATTTATAAGTTATTTCGGCTTCTTTTTTTACCCTTCTTCGTTAATCCCGAAACTTCGGGACGCTGATGCTAGGCATCGCCTACGTTTTTTGCCTCAAAGGATAAAAAAATAATCTCGAAATAACTTATAACTAATTATGGACAAGAACTTATTGATATAAATTTCCAAAAATAAAAAAACGCTATTATGAATATAAAAAGTAATAAAAAAGTTTTTGAAGCCATCGCAAAAGAAATTCATAGTGATACAAGCCCTGTGGGAATCGATGCAAAGAAAACTCATGTATTGATTTTAGAAAAATTAATACAATTGGATCAACGTCTTGAAAGAATTGAAGCCAAACTAAATAACCAAAAATGACAGCAAAAGTGAATCAAGAAATAATAGAACTTTTACATCAAAAATTCTCAGGATTATCTGAGCTGGCACTAAAAGAAGAAATTGCAAAAGTTGGGCAAATCATGCACTTTCAAGAAGGGCAAGTCATTATGAATTTCGGTAGTTATATAAAATTAGTACCACTTCTCGTCAAGGGATCTATCAAAGTAGTACGAGAAGATGATGAAGATGGAAGAGAATTGTTATTATATTATTTAAATGTTGGAGAAACTTGTTCCATGTCTTTTTCATGCTGTATGATGAATAAGCAAAGTGACATCCGAACTACAGCCGAAGATGATTCAACGGTTATTGCCATTCCTGTAAAATACGTAGATGAATGGATGTCTAAATATTCTAGTTGGAAAAATTTTGTAATGCGATCCTATGATCTTCGAATGAGAGAAATGATTAAAACAATAGATTTAATTGCTTTTAAAAAAATGGATGAACGATTGATGGAATACCTAATTCAAAGAGCAGAGGCACATCAATCAAAAACGATACAATCTACTCATCAAGAAATTGCAGATGACTTAAATGCTTCTCGTGAATCTATTTCTAGATTATTAAAACAATTAGAAAAAAAAGGAACTGTAATTTTAGAAAGAAATAAAATAAAGCTTTTGTGATATTCATCACCGCAATTGATTTCAGAAAGTCGTTGATTTGCAGAAAAGGAATATATGAATATCAAAAAATACTTGCCCATTCTCGAGTGGCTACCTCAGTATAATATTGCTCTTTTCAAAGGTGATTTAATAGCTGGATTGACTGTGGGTGTTATGTTGATTCCTCAAGGAATGGCATATGCAATGCTCGCTGGAATGCCTCCTATCTATGGATTATATGCTTCGATTGTTCCTTTAATTTTATATACAATTCTTGGTACCTCTCGACAATTAGCTGTTGGCCCTGTTGCCATGGTCTCACTTTTAATCGCTGCTGGTGTGGGGACTATTGCAGAGGTTGGAAGTTCTAATTTTATTGAATTAGCTATTTTATTAGCCTTAATGATTGGAACCATTCAGTTGCTAATGGGAATTTTTCGATTGGGTTTTTTAGTCAACTTTTTATCTCATCCTGTTATTTCTGGATTTACTTCTGCTGCTGCATTGATTATTGGTTTTAGCCAACTCAAACATTTATTAGGTATTTCCATTCCTCGAAGTAATTATATCCATGAAATTATTAGTAATGCTTTTGCAAATTTAAATGCCGTCAATTTTCAAACTTTAACGATAGGTTTAGTAGCAATAGGCGCAATGATTTTAGTAAAAAAAATAAAACTATCAATCCCTGGGCCACTCTTAACAGTTGTGTTTGGGATCATTGCGGTTTGGGGATTGGGATGGCATGACCAAGGGGTAAAAATAATTGGAGAAATTCCTGACGGCTTACCTTCGTTCGAAATACCAAGTATAAACTTCGAAAATGTAAAAGCATTGTTTCCAATTGCTTTAACCATTTCATTTATCAGTTTTATGGAAAGTATTGCAGTTGCAAAGGCAATTCAAGCGAAACATAAAAACTACCAAGTCCATCCCAATCAAGAATTTATTGCATTAGGAATCGCAAATATTGGTGGTTCTTTTTTTCAGGCATTTCCCACTACTGGAGGTTTTTCAAGAACAGCAGTCAACCATCAAACAGGAGCCAAAACAGGAATGGCTTCCATTTTTAGCGCAGCACTTATCACCTTGACTTTATTATTTCTTACGCCACTTTTTCACTATTTACCAAAAGCAATTTTAGCCTCCGTAATCATGGTTGCTGTCTTTGGATTAATTGATTTTAAAGAAGCCAAACAGCTTTGGGATACTGATCGTGGAGATTTTGCAATGATGATGATTACATTTTTAGGAACCTTATTTATAGGAATCGAACAAGGTATTTTTATTGGCGTTATTCTTTCTTTGGCACTTATAATCTATCGAACTACTCAACCTCATGTGGCTATTATGGGAAAAATACCAAGCAAGCCCCATTACAAAAATATTGAACGATTTAACCATTTAGAAGTCAGATCGGATATCCTCATTTTTCGTTTTGATGCTCGATTATATTTTGCAAATGCGAGTTTTTTCAAGGAGACTTTTCAAGAAAAAATTATGGCAAAAGGAGAACAGTTACTATTGGTGATTTTAGATGCGGACAGTATGAATGGCATGGATAGTAGTGGTGTTCATGCCTTAGAAGAAATCATAGATTTTTGTCAGGATAGAAATATAAAATTTCAACTAGCAAGCGTAAAGGGACCAATTAGAGATATTTTACATCGCTCAAAACTGGTAGAAAAATTAGGAGAAGAAAATTTCTTTTTTCGAATTCAACATGCTGTTGATTGTTTTGATAAAAAAGAAAAGAACAATTATTTCGAATATGCGATACAGACAAATTTAAATTAAGGGTTCAAGATTATGGATTATCTTTTAACGTGAATCACTTACGAAAGCTAATAAATTTTTCGACCATCATTAACCCTTAATCTTGAATCCATAATCTATTTTCTCCCATTGTGACAAAGATCACGGATAAGTATTTCAAAAAAGAATTCCTTTGTATTGAAATTTTTGTATTGAAATTAAAATTAGAAAAATTAAAACCATTAAAAATGAAAGTAGAACAAATATATACAGGATGTTTAGCACAAGGTGCATACTACATCGAGAGTAATGGCGAAGCAGCGATCATTGATCCTTTACGGGAGACGGAACCATACCTTGCAAAGGCAAAAGCCAATGGAGTGAAAATTAAATATATTTTTGAGACACACTTCCATGCAGATTTTGTTTCAGGACATTTAGATTTAGCAAAAAAGACAGGTGCAAAAATCATCTATGGCCCTAAAGCTGAAACGGAATACAAAAAACATTTAGCAAAGGATGGTGAAGTTTTTAAATTAGGAAAAGTATCGATTACTGTTTTACATACCCCAGGTCACACACCTGAGAGTACGACTTATTTATTAAAAGATGAGAAGCAAAAACCACATTCAATATTTACTGGCGACACCTTATTTATTGGGGATGTTGGACGTCCTGACTTAGCTCAGAAAAATGGAAACTTGACAAAAGAAGAACTAGCAGGATGGTTGTTTGATAGTTTACGTAATAAGATTATGACTTTACCAGATGATGTAATTGTATATCCTGCTCATGGTGCTGGTTCGGCCTGTGGAAAAAACATGAGCTCAGAAACATCAGATACTTTAGGCAATCAGAAAAAGACGAATTACGCGCTTCGAGTAGATATGACTAAAGAAGAATTTATCAAAGAAGTAACAGATGGTTTATTGCCACCGCCCATTTATTTTTCAGAAAATGTAAAACTCAATAAGTTAGGATATGAAAGTATTGACACCGTGATGAAACGTGGTGCTAAATCACTTTTACCTCACGAATTCGAATTGATCGCTAACGAAACCGACGCATTGGTATTAGATGTTCGTTCCAAAGAAGAATTCGTTAAAGGCTTTATTCCGAATTCTATTTTCATTGGCTTGGATGGAACCTTCGCTCCTTGGGTTGGTGCCTTGATACCTGATTTAAAACAACCAATTTTGATTGTTGCTCCAAAGGGAAAAAATAAAGAAGCTGTAAAACGTTTAGCAAGAGTAGGTTATGATAATACCATTGGATATTTAAAAGGTGGCTTTGAAACATGGAAAAAAGAGAAAAGAGAAATTGATAAAATTGAAACGATCAAGCTCAGCGCATTTGAAAAAGTATTTAGTAAAAAACTGAATATTTTAGATGTTCGAAAACCTACGGAATTCATTGGGGAACAAATAAAGGATGCTCAAAATTTTGCCTTAGATACGATCAATAATTCTATGAGTGAAATTGATAAAAAGAAAAAATATTACTTACATTGTCGAAGTGGGTACCGTTCTACGATTGCCTCATCAATATTGAAGTCAAGAGGATTTGAAAATATTATAAATGTTCATGCAAAATTTGATAATATTTCAACTTCAAAAATTCCTACTTCTGATTTTGTTTGCCCTTCGACTGTTGTTAGTCGAAAATGAATACTTAATTCAAGTTGCGGATAATTTGATTTGAGATTGTGGGTATTAAGTATTGGGACTACGAACCATTTTCAATACCCAATACACATCATCCCAATACCATTTTTTAAATACAAAATCATCAATCAAATTTATCCGCAACTTGAGTTATTTATTTATTTATTTCCTTCCTCGCTCTCCACTCAGCCACGTTTCCCATACATTAAACATGCGCATTGTAAATTCTAAATCAAACGATTCAAACATTTTTTGAATTTCAGGTCGAGTCTGACGTTTCCAAGTGATTTCTTTTTTATCCATATTAGCAAAACCTAAAACGACCGCAGCTACGATAGCCGAATTGACTTTTAGTTGTTTTAAATCCACTTTGTCAAAAGTATCAGATGAAGCATGATAGTTTTGACCATACAATTGTGGTTTGTGATTGCCTACAAGATTGCCCACCCCTTGTAGCATAAAATCAAAATTATCAGTACCAACAATTGGCGCATTGATATTTGTAAAATCACCTAACCCTGCAACAGGTTGTAACAATTTATCTACAACACTTACCAGTTCTTGATTTCCATTAGTAAAAAAACCAGTAATCGCACCACTCCCAATATCAATCGACATGGCCATCAGATGATTATCCATTGATTTTAAATTATCTTTTGTGTATGCCCATGAGCCAAAGTAACCTTGTTCTTCTCCATTCCACAGGGCAAACCGAATGGTTCGTTTAGGTTGGATTTTAAGTTTTTTCATTTGTCTTGCGATGTCAATCATCATGGCCACATTTGCGCCGTTATCATTGGCTCCAGTACCCAATGCCCAAGAATCTAAATGTGCGCCAATGATGATAATTTCTTCAGGTTTTTCACTTCCTTTGATTTCTGCAATTACATTGTTAGAAATAAACTCTCCACCTACCTCTGCATCAATATTGAGTTCAATATTTAATTGTCCATTTTCCAAAATACGAATACATCGCTTTGCATCTTCACGAGCCATGACGATTTGAGGCATATCATTCTCAGAAGTTTTCATTCCAATAAAACGATACAATAATCCTTTTGGACGAGACGCCATATATACAATTCCTTGCGCACCATATTTTCGAGCTTGAATTTCGGCAATCGCTGCACTAGTGTATTCCGCAAACAATCCATCAATGTTAAAACATAAATCTTGTTCTACTAAAACAAAATTTCCTTTGACTTTTGCACCTACTTTTTCAAACTCTTCCGCCGTTCCCATTCCTACGTAAATCAATTCACCACGATATTTTTTAGGAGGAGATTGATATTTGGAAACTACACTTGGAGAAAAATTAATATCGCCTGAAACCCTTGCTGTTGTTGATTTTTCAAGCCAAAGGACTGGCATCGTAAAGGCTTCTTTTCGAGCTGAAACGCCTGCGGTTTTAAATTTTTGTAAACCCCATTCAACCGCTTGAGCATTGGAAGGAGCACCAGTTACTCGCCCTCCGATTTTATCACAAAGTTCTTGTAAATCTTCTTCAATAGGAGTGTCGCCTAACAAGGTGGCAACCAATTGGGAAATATCATTTTGGGAAAAGGTAAAAGTGGAAAGGAAAATAAAAAATGTGCAAGTCAGCAGTTTTTTCATCTTAGATTTATTATTTTGAAAAAATAAAAACGGTCTAAGATAAAAGATTAAGAGGAGTTTTCAAACTGGTGATTCGTAATTGGTAACTAGTGACTGGTAGGACGAGTCACTAGTTACCGATTACGAATTACAATTATTGAAAAACAACTTTTTCAGGATCAAAATTTTTAAAATAAATTTCTTCCATTCTAGATTGACGTTCTTTATTTAATTTAGCCAAAGCTTTTTCAATCCGATTTAAAGCCTCTTCCATCACTTCCATCGAAGTAGAAAAACAAATTCGGATATGTCCTTTTGCACCTGGCCCAAACCATTTAGCAGCACCAGGGACAACTGCAACTTTTGCATGCTCAAAAAGATACTCCGCTAACTTTTCACTCGACATTCCAAAGCTTTGAATATTTGGAAAAAGTAGATAAGTTCCTTCTGGTTTTTTACAATGAACACCTGGCATTTTATTCAATCGTTCCACAGCATAATCTCTTACTTTTGTCAAGTGATCCAAAAATGCATCGGCATAATACCAAGCCTCTTGATAGGCAGCAGTTGCTGCTACTTGACTTAAAGTACTTGGACCTCCTGCGGTTGTGGTCGCCTGAGAAGTTTTAAGAATATGGTCAAAAACTTTTTTAGAAGGCGCTGCAATAAACCCAATTCGTAAACCTGCCAAACCAAAAGTTTTGGACAAACCATAAACGGAAATCGTTTGTTGAGCCACTTCAGGATGAAGGGTTGCGATATTAATATGTTCCTTTTCTGGATAAACAATATCTGACCAAATCTCATCATTCATAATCCAAATCTTATGCTTAGCAGCTATTGAACCAATAAATAAAAGTTCTTGACGACTCATCACTCTCCCTATCGGATTATGTGGATTACACAATCCTATCAATTTAGTTTTTTTCGAAATGGCATCCACAAATTCTTTAGGATCAAAAGTACCCGTCTTTGGATTTATGGAAATTCTAATTACTTTTCCACCTGCCGCTTCTATTGATTTTTGAAAAAGACAATCTACAGGATCAAAGATGATTGCTTCATCCCCTTCCTTCAAAGCAAATTTTGCAATAGTGTACATGGCAGAAGCTGCACCGTCAGTTGGTAAAATACAACTGGCAGGACAATCAAACCCTTTTCGTTTTTTCAACATCTTACTTGCAGCTTTTTTGAAACTTGACAAACCTGTCGCTGACCCATAAGGAAACATTCTTTTCTCAGAATAATCGTTAATCGCTTTTTCGATTTCAGGTGCAACTGGAAAATCAGGATCAGCCGCAGTCAATGGAATAATATCTTTTGAAACTGTTGCCCAACGAAGATTGTAAGCACGTTGTTGTAAAGTTTCAAAATCAATAGCATCATGTTGGAACGTCAAATCTTGATGTGGAATTTGTTGAACTAGATGTTGAATTAAATTATAGGTTTCTGATTTTTTTTCCAAACAATTAAAATAAGAAAATGGATTAGTGGGGTGCTCGGTTTTTTTCAAAATTTCAAAAATAGGATGAACACCTGCATCTTTTTTATTTTTTAAAGCATATTTAAAAATAATGTAGTTAGCTTGTTGTAAAATATTTTCTTTCTCAGAAAAATTACTCCAAAGGTTGGTATCCCATTTTCCCAATTCTGTTTTTTCCAAAGATTTTTGATACCAACAATTTTCAAAAATAGTTACTTGACCTGCTTTTGGTAAATTGGAAATTAGTGGTTCAAAATAAGAGGAAGCACTTTGGGAAGACACATTTTTTAATTTAACTCGTCGAACTGTTTTTTTATCAGTTGACCAGTTTTGTATTTTTTTGATAAATTGTTTTGCGGTTTTATTTTGATCTCCTTCCAAGATGATAATGACTTTTTTCTTTTTTGCAATGATCCACTTTTCCAAACTTTGCCATTCTAATTTTGTCCGTTCTTTCTTCGATTTTGACTTGATTTGAACTGGAGAAAACGTTTTTGTTTTAGAATCTTTCATGAGGTAAAATATTGATTTTAAACTAAATAGGTATTTTTATTTTTTTTAATACGAAAAAAATGCCAAGGTTGGCTAGAAATAGAAAAACGTCCTATTTATTCAGGTAAATAGGACGTTTTTCAAAAAATGTATTGATTTCTGTATTGCAATGGACTATCAAATAATTATGTATTTTCGATTTTATTTTATTAAATGATGGTTCGTAGTCAAGTCCGAAGGACTTGTATTCGATATGGAGATGGGAATGTTGATTTTGCGGATGCGGCGGCTTTGAATGGATTTGTTCTAAAAATTATATCAACGACTTTGGTCGTTTGTATAATTAACCCACCTACTTTCAGCAGGTGGTGGTTAAGTAATTTACAAATCGACTTAGGGCAGATGGGCGTGGGAGGAGATGACAGCAGGGGAGCGCATACTCATGATAAATATAAATTGTTTGCAAAATCTTATTCTTTTAAATTTTTGATGGAGCCAGTTGTTCCTTCTCGGATGAATCACCATTAAAATCTTGATATTTAAATTATGGAAAATATTTATAACAATATACTTTCGGCTGCGCAAATGATGCATTGGACTGAGATTTGGGCGGTAATTTTTGGGTTGATTTATATCTATTTAGTCGTTCAAGAAAATGTATGGTGTTGGTTTTGGGGAATTTTAAGTTGTACGCTTTGGGCATGGTCCACCTATGCATTGTACAACCTCTATGTTGATGCAATTTTAAATATATTTTATGT